>NZ_JBFTMA010000229.1:0-9225 GCF_056396725.1 Bacillus sp. 05T31 | reverse complement strand
TCATTTGCTCTTCTGTAAATTCAACAGCACGAGCTGGTTTTCCCTCTTCAAAAGCTTCTTTTAAACGAACTAAAATTTCATGCTCATATACAGCTTCTTTATCTTTTTGTCTTGCTAACTTCGCAACTCGTTCGATACGCTTATCAACAGATTCCAAATCCGCTAAGATTAGTTCTAAGTTAATTGTTTCAATGTCATCAATTGGATCTACTTTTCCTGAAACGTGCGTAATATTTTCATCTTCAAAACAACGAACAACTTGGCAAATTGCATCTACTTGACGAATGTGAGATAAGAATTTATTTCCTAACCCTTCACCTTTACTCGCACCTTTTACGATACCTGCAATATCAGTAAATTCAAATACAGTCGGAACAGTTTTTTTCGGTTCTACTAATTCCGTTAATTTATTTAAACGCTCATCTGGTACTTCTACAATCCCTACGTTTGGATCGATTGTACAGAATGGATAGTTCGCAGATTCTGCTCCTGCTTGTGTAATTGCATTAAATAAAGTGGACTTACCTACGTTAGGTAATCCAACAATCCCAGCCGTTAATCCCATATTTTTCACTCCTATGTCTCAATCTTTCATCATTATAGATAGTAACGAAAAAAATGACAAGTTTCCACCAAATGAAAAAAAGCAACGGCTGTCTACTGCAGCTGTTGCTTTTTCACTATTCTTCGTGCTTCACAAGTATTTTTTTCACCTTGCGATCAAACTCTCTTCGAGGAATCATTACCGAATGGCCACACCCCTCGCACTTAACGCGGATATCCATTCCCATACGAATAATCTTCCAGCGATTTTCACCACATGGATGGGCTTTCTTCATTTCCACAACATCGTACAAGTTATATTGCTTTTGCTCCATTCTCTAAATCCCTCCCACTATTAAATTGCTTTTTCACTAACTAATTCTTCGCGACTATATAAAACCATACGTGGGTATGGAATTTCAATTCCATGTAAATCAAGACGATTTTTAATCTCTTTGCGAAGGGCCCTCGCAATAACTGCATGCTGCATCGGCTCWACYTCAGCAATAACRCGTAATACAACYTCAGACGCTGCCAATGTTTGAACACCTAGCAATTGAGGTGTTGTTACCATTTTCTCATATTTTTCTGGTAATTCTACTAATAAATCTTCAATAACTTGCTCCGCTCGTACTATATCACTTTCATAAGAAATAGATACATCAACAAATGCTACACTATTACTAACGGAAAAGTTCGTTACTTGTACAATACTACCATTTGGTATTATATGAATTTCACCTGTCCAGCTTTTCATCTTCGTTGTACGTAGTCCAATTTCCAAAACAGTTCCTTCAAATTGACCTATTCTTACATAATCACCTACTGAAAATTGATCCTCTAACAAAATAAATAATCCTGTAATAACATCTTTAACTAAACTTTGTGCACCAAAACCGACTGCTAAACCAATTACCCCAGCACCGGCTAATAAACCTGACGCATTAATWTCAAAYACACCTAAAATCGCAATTAACATAATRAACATAACAACGTATGCCACAATATTTTCAAGCAACTTCGCTACCGTAACTGTACGACGTTCTGAAATTTGAATCGGCGAACGGCTTCCCATACGAAACGCATTTCGTACAATTGCCCTTGCAACTCGCACAACGATTGCACCAAGTATTAAAATAACGATTATTTTTAGTGACTTCACACCTATATTCGTCCAATCAATGGACTCAAACCATTTCAACGCTAAATCCATGTCCCTCTACCTCTCTAGCTAAAATTTCTTTTTAGTTATCCTTCTTATTGTATCAGAACTCTCTCTGATTTCTGAAAAAAATTTATGACTTTAATTCCATTTGTTAACTTCCATTTAGGTATAAAATGAAACGAATATATATATACTAGTACTATTATTTCCGTTTTCATTCACAGTTTGTAAAAAGTATGCACTTATAATTTTCCATTTCACACACCATATAACATATTGTGAAAATTTATTAAAAGGATGGGTGCTTCATGAATATTAGAAGTTTTCGCTTACCTTTTTTTGAAAAAGAAATTCAAAATGTTATGCATCATGACTTAGAAGCCTCTGAGACAATCAGTAATTTCTTACTTTCCCATATTCCCATTAAGACTAATATGCCACTCATTCTCGTTTGTATCGGAACAGACCGTTCCACCGGTGATGCACTTGGTCCATTAGTTGGTACTAAACTAAAACAAATTGACATCAAAAACCTTCAAGTATTCGGCACACTAGAYGAACCAATACAYGCRCTAAATYTAGARGAAAAAATTCAGAATATACAGAAAGAAAAYCCTGCTTCATTTATTATTGCTGTTGATGCATGTTTAGGRAAATCTCAAAGTATCGGTTCTATAACTACCGGAAAGGGMCCYAGTAAACCTGGAGCTGCGATGAATAAGAAATTACCTGAAATTGGTGATTTGCATATTCATGGCATCGTAAATTTAAATGGTTTCATGGAGTTTTTCGTACTTCAAAATACAAGACTAAGTTTAGTAATGAAGATGGCCGATGTAATTGCACAAAGTATAAAAGAAACCGATCAAAAATTATCTGCATTAAAAAAAGCAAACCATCTATAAACAATAAGATGGYTTGCTTTTTAATTTYCCTTTGATAATAATTCTAAAATTCGATTTAAATCTTCTTTATTAAAAAATTCGATTTCGATTTTACCTTTTTCTTTTTTCGTTTCTTTAATTTTTACATCCGTACCAAACTTTTCTCTTAAAAACGTTTCACGCTCTACAAAAAATATATTTCTTTCTTTTTTCACTTGTTGTGTTTCACGTGAAACACGTTGATTAATTTCCTGGACAATTTGTTCCAATTGGCGAACATTCAGTCCTTCTTTTTCAATTCGCTTCAATAAAGATTTCAACTGTTCTTCATCTTTTATTGTAAGTAAAGTTCTTCCATGAGCCATTGAAAGTTGACCGTTTGCAATCATATCTTGAACGAATGAAGGGAGGCTTAACAAACGAGTATAATTTGCGATATAAGGCCTGCTTTTACCAAGACGTTTTGCTAATTGTTCTTGTGTTACATTTAGCTCGTTCATTAACATCTGATATGCCATTGCCTCTTCCATAGGATTTAAATCTTCTCGTTGTAAGTTTTCAAGCAAAGCAAATTCCATCATTTGCTGCTCATTTAATTGCCTTACGACAGCAGGCACTTTCTCAAGTCCGGCCTCTTTAGCAGCACGATATCTTCTTTCACCTGCAACTATTTCATATCCTTTAATACTCTTTCGAGCAATTAAAGGTTGCAATATACCGTGCTCTTTAATAGAAGCCGCTAATTCCTGAATCGCTTCTTTATTGAAATGTTTACGTGGTTGATATGGATTCGGCCTTAATTCAGTTACTATAATCTCCTGAATCGTTTCTTCTTCTTTCACATCTAAATCTGGAAAAAACACGTTGATTCCTCTTCCTAATCCCTTAGCCACCTGCAATCACTTCCTCTGCTAAATCTAAATATACTTCTGCTCCTCTTGATTTAGCGTCATACTGCATAATTGGTTTTCCATGACTTGGTGCCTCACTTAAGCGAACATTACGAGGAATAATCGAACGATATACTTTATCCCTAAAGTATTTTTTCACTTCATCTATAACTTGAATTCCTAAATTTGTACGAGCATCCAACATCGTTAACAATACACCTTGAATTGCTAAATTTTTATTTAAATGCTTTTGCACAAGTCGAACTGTATTTAATAGCTGACTTAACCCTTCCAGCGCGTAATATTCACACTGTACAGGAATAATAACAGAATCTGCTGCTGTTAATGCATTAATCGTTAATAACCCTAAGGATGGGGGACAGTCAATAATAATATACTCATATTCATCACGAATTGGCTGTAACGCTCTTTGCAAGCGTACTTCCCGGGAAATGGTTGGTACCAATTCAATTTCAGCACCAGCCAATTGAATTGTAGCGGGTAGAACATCTAAGTTTTCAGTTGCGGTTTTCCGTATGGCACCTTGAACATCTGCATCTTCTACAAGAACATTATAAATACATTGATCTAATTCAGACTTTTCAATCCCTACACCAGTCGTTGCATTTCCTTGAGCATCAATATCTACGAGAAGGACTTTTTTTCCTACTTGTGCCAATCCAGCCCCTAAATTAACGGATGTTGTTGTTTTTCCAACACCGCCTTTTTGATTAGCAATAGCAATGATTTTTCCCATGATGTCACCTACTTTCAACCTTTCTTTCTTATTCTAGAAACAATTACGTTTATTGTAACATGAAATAAAAGTTTTTCTTTTACGTCCTTATTAAACTTCAAAATTTATTTCTAAACTCCTTCTTGCTTTAACAAGAAAATATAGTAAAAGAGACCTCTCCAATAGGATAAGGTCTCTAGCACGTAATTATTTTTTCTTCGGAATTTTAATCGTAATTTGATAGTATTCATCAAACTCTTCTTCCGCAGAATTAACATTCAAACCACTATTAGCAACCATTTGTAATGATTGTCTAATCGTGTTCATAGCAATTCTCGCATCTCGACTTACTGCTTTTTGCTTCGCTTTGCGCTTTGGTTTTACTTCTTCTAGTAACTTTGCAATTCGTTCTTCTGTTTGCTTTACATTCAATTGCTTCTCCACAATCTCTTGTAAAACCTTCAGTTGTAATTCCTCATTTTTCAAAGGAATAAGGGCGCGAGCATGCCGTTCTGTAATACTTTTTTCTAATAATGCACTTTTGATTTCTTCAGGCAATTTTAATAATCGCAATTTATTTGCGACTGTCGATTGTCCTTTTCCAAGTCGTTGTGCCAATGCTTCTTGTGTTAAATTATGTAACTCAATCAGCTTTTGATATGCCACAGCTTCCTCAATTGCTGTTAATYCCTCACGYTGCAAATTTTCAATTAACGCTACAGAAGCTGTCTCAGTATCATTTAAATTYTTTATTATTGCAGGAACTTTTTCCCACCCTAACTTTGTTGCTGCGCGGAAACGYCTTTCCCCGGCAATAATCTCGTACTTATCATCCTCATACTGTCTCACAACAATCGGCTGGATAAGCCCATGTGTACGAATCGTTAATGCTAGCTCCTCAATACGTGCATCGTCAAAAACTGTTCGTGGTTGATAACGGTTAGGGGTAATGTTTACTATCGGAATTTCCTGTATTTCTTCATATACCTTTTTAGCTATTTCTTCATGGCTTTCGTCTTGTAATTCGAATTCGCTCTCTTTATCTCCAAAGCCAAATAAACGAGAAAACGTATTTTTCATACATATTCCACCACCTTTTAGGCCTATTGACTGTTCTACATACAATGTTTCCTATGAAACATTTACGTTTTCATTTATATAATTTAATCTTACGTCTAATAAGATTTATTTTTCAATAGGTAATTTATTGGGTGTTCCCGGTTTGCGTGGATATTTCTTTGGTGTCTTGCGCTTTTTCTCGATTAATAAAATATTACGCTCGCTTTCTTCAAACGGTAATTGGAACGTAGACATTTCTTTCAATTCTCCACCAAGTACCTCTAAAGCATATTTGCCATTTTCGATTTCTTCGTTAGCCGCTGCGCCTTTCATTGCAATGAATGTTCCCCCTACTTTTACAAGTGGTAAACATAGCTCACTTAATACAGCGGGAAACAGATTTTTAAAGGGATACTTGGGAATCCAGCTCCTGCTCCAACATCACAAATAGAAAATGGTTTCGAAAAATCATAATAAAAAGCCGCTGTAACAGAATCAAAAAAGTGTTTTAAGTATACTTCTTCTTTCTCCGTAATAGCCGTTAAGTTCATTTTTTCATTCCACTCTACTAATGTTTCAAAATAGATTTCGAACTGCTCTAACTGTCTAGAAGAGAGGGAAATACCCTTCTCTTCTAGCATAGATTGAAATTGTTCTATGTTCATCTAGCAATATCCCCTTACTATGTTATTGGTTCGATACTCGTGCAATTTTTCCTTGTTCAATGTAAATAAGCAAAATGGAAACATCAGCTGGATTTACGCCAGAAATACGTGAAGCTTGCCCCATTGAAAGCGGACGAACATCTTTCAATTTCTGTCTYGCTTCTGAGGCAAGGCTAGAAATCGCATCATAATCAATATCCACAGGRATTTTTTTGCTTTCCATTTTCTTCATACGTTCTACTTGCTGTAAAGATTTTTCAATGTATCCTTCGTACTTGGTCTGAATTTCAACTTGTTCCGTAATTTCATCACTTAATGCTACTTCACTTGGTACTAAAAGATGAATATGCTCATATGTCACTTCTGGACGACGTAATAAGTCACTTGCACGTATTCCATCTTTCAATTCACTTCCGCCAATACTACGAATTAATTCTTGAACTTCAGGACGCGGTTTAATAAAAATACTCTCTAATCGTTCCTTTTCCTGTTCAATTTGTAGTTTTTTATTTGTAAATCTCTCATAACGATCTTCTTTAATTAAACCAATTTCACGCCCAACCTCAGTTAGACGAAGATCTGCATTATCATGGCGTAATAATAAACGATATTCTGCACGAGACGTTAATAAACGGTATGGTTCATTTGTGCCTTTTGTTACAAGGTCATCAATTAAAACACCAATATATGCATCAGCGCGACCTAAAATAACTTCTTTTTTACCTAAAGAACGACATGCTGCATTAATTCCAGCCATAAGCCCTTGTCCTGCCGCTTCTTCGTAACCAGAAGTTCCATTAATTTGTCCTGCTGTATATAAATTTTTAATTTTTTTCGTTTCAAGTGTTGGCCATAGTTGAGTTGGTACGATCGCATCATATTCAATTGCATAACCCGTACGCATCATTTCAACATTTTCCAGGCCAGGAATTGTTCTAAGCATTGCACGCTGTACATCTTCTGGTAAGCTCGTCGATAAGCCTTGTACATATACTTCTTGTGTATTACGTCCTTCTGGCTCTAAGAAAATTTGATGACGTGGTTTATCATTAAATCTTACTACCTTGTCTTCAATTGAAGGGCAATATCTAGGCCCTGTTCCTTTAATCATACCAGAATACATAGCTGAGCGATGTAAGTTTTCATCTATTAAGCGATGTGTTTCTGTACTTGTATACGTTAACCAACATGGAATTTGATCCATAATAAATTTTGTCGTTTCAAAAGAGAAAGCACGTGGCTTATCATCACCTGGTTGAATTTCTGTTTTACTATAATCAATCGTATTACTGTTTACACGCGGAGGTGTACCTGTTTTAAATCTAACAAGCTCAAAACCAAGTTCCTCTAAGTGTTCAGATAATGTAATAGATGGTTGCTGATTATTTGGACCACTTGAATATTTTAAATCTCCCATAATAATCTCACCACGTAAAAATGTTCCCGTTGTAATTACAACTGTTTTCGCTGTGTATTCAGCACCAGCTTGCGTAATTACCCCTTTACATACACCATCTTCAACAATTAAACGCTCTACCAGACCTTGAAACAACGTTAAGTTTGGTGTTTCTTCAATTGTTTTCTTTAATTCATGCTGGTAAGAGAATTTATCAGCTTGTGCACGAAGCGCGCGTACAGCTGGTCCTTTACCCGTATTTAACATACGCATTTGAATATGTGTTTTATCAATATTGCGTCCCATTTCTCCGCCTAATGCATCAATTTCACGAACAACAATCCCTTTTGCTGGTCCACCAACAGAAGGGTTACATGGCATGAACGCTACCATATCTAAGTTAATTGTTAACATTAATGTTTTTGAGCCCATTCGTGCTGCCGCAAGACCAGCTTCACATCCTGCATGACCTGCACCGATTACTATGACATCATATAAACCGGCATTGTATCCCATTGTTTATTCCTCCTAATAACCTCTATCTTACTAAACCATCTCTGATTAAAGTTTTACTTTATTTTCCTAAACAAAATTGAGAGAACAATTGGTCAATTAAGCTTTCATGGACAGTATCACCAGTAATTTCACCAAGTATTTCCCACGCTCTTGTTAAATCAATTTGAACCATATCAATCGGAACACCATTTTCTATCGCTTCAATTGCATCGTTAATTGTTCTTCCTGCTTGTGTTAATAATCCGATATGTCTCGCATTAGACACGTATGTCATATCCGCAGAATCAATTGTTCCTTCAAAGAATAAATCAGCTATTGCCTTTTCAAGCTCATCTATTCCTTGCTCCTCAATTAAAGATGTTGTAATAACACGATTGCCTACCGCTAAATCTGTAACACGTTCCATATCAATTTCTTGCGGTAAATCTGTCTTATTTACAATAACAATGAAATCTTTTCCTTGTACGGCACGGAATAGATCCTCATCTTCATTTGTTAAAGCCTCGCTATAATTCACTACAATTAACACTAAGTCTGCTTGGCTCATCATTTCCTTCGAACGCTCTACACCAATTCGTTCAACAATATCTTCCGTTTCACGAATTCCGGCTGTATCTATAAGTTTAAGTGGTACACCACGCACATTAACGTACTCTTCAATAACATCACGAGTTGTTCCTGCAATATCAGTTACAATTGCCTTTTTCTCCTGAACAAGACTATTYAATAGCGATGATTTCCCAACGTTAGGTCTACCGATAATCGCGGTAGAAATGCCTTCACGTAAAATCTTTCCTTGCTTCGATGTTTCTAATATCTTTGCAATTTCAGCACGGACATGTGTAGCTTTCTCAATTAAAATATTATGCGTCATCTCTTCCACATCATCATATTCTGGGTAATCTATATTCACCTCAATATGAGCTAAYGTTTCTAATATTTCTTGACGCAGATGGCCGATTAATTTAGATAATCGTCCTTCCATTTGGTTAATCGCTACATTCATAGCACGATCTGTTTTCGCACGGATTAAGTCCATAACAGCTTCTGCTTGTGACAAATCAATACGTCCATTTAAAAAAGCACGTTTTGTAAATTCACCAGGCTCTGCCAGTCGTACTCCTTGCGCTAAAATAAGCTGTAATACTTTATTTACCGAAACAAGTCCACCATGACAGTTAATTTCTACTATATTTTCACGCGTAAAAGTCCTTGGTGCACGCATAATGGACACCATAACTTCTTCAATAACTTGATTTGTATCTAAATCGACAATATGACCATAATGAATTGTATGAGAAGAAACCTGTGTTAAATCCTTCCCTTTAAAAATACGATCRACTTTCTCAATCGCATCATCCCCACTTACTC
>NZ_JBFTMA010000228.1:0-5886 GCF_056396725.1 Bacillus sp. 05T31 | reverse complement strand
GTGTTCACAGAATTGAAACAATTTATGAAAGCTTATTTTATTAGGCTTCTCACTATATTTGTGAAAAATATGAAATACACCTTAGTTTTTCTATATAAAGATAATGCTTATAATGAATATTGAATGTGTTATGAAAACTATTGCCTAGTTATGAATGAAAAGAATATCAACAATGGGGAGCGATAGAAGTGAAAAAGAAATTGTTGGCTATTACGCTGGGGACATCAGTCGTTTTTGCTTTAGGAGCATGTGGAAATAAAGAAGAGAGTAAGTCTTCGAATCAGTCTGCAAGTACAGATAGTGCAGAACAAATTTTCCAAAGAAGTTGTGCTGGTTGTCACGCGAAAGATTTATCAGGAGCAACTGGACCTGATTTAAGAAAAGTAGGCAGTAAGTATGACGCTGCAGATATCGAAGGAATTATTAAAAAAGGTCGCGGCTCAATGTCACCTGGACTTATTCAAGGTGAAGACGCAAAAAAAGTAGCTGAATGGTTAGCGGAGCATAAATAAGAAACATAATTAATAAACGAGCTGATTGTATAACTTGACCGAAAAGTGCTTCGAGTTAAGTAATTACATGAGCTCGTTTACCTTTTATTAGGATGTAACATAACTGTAACAAAATTGTATCCGAATTGGAAACCGATTGATGTTACAATGGGGTTTGTAGAATTTTGATGAAATATATTACATAGAGTAGCGTTGCTAATAAAAAGCATGTATGAAGCTACCTTCAACAAGAATGGTCGAACGAAAATAAAGGTTTTTCTTTTATTTTCAAATGTATAGAAAAGTATTTCTAAAAAAATCATTAAGTATTGGGTGATAAATAATGATAAAAATGACGAATGTTTATAAGGAGTACCCAAATGGTATGAAAGCCATTGCTGGTCTCACAGTTAACATTAAACAAGGTGAATTCGTATACSTAGTTGGACCGAGTGGAGCCGGAAAATCTACATTTATTAAAATGATGTATCGTGAAGAGAAGCCATCTACAGGATCAATTAATGTAAATGGACTTGTAATTGAAACATTAGCAGAAAGAGATGTTCCATATTTCCGTCGTCAATTAGGCGTGATTTTCCAAGATTTTAAATTGCTACCTAAGTTAACGGTATATGAGAATGTTGCGTTTGCTTTAGAAGTAATTGAAGAAGAGAAGGAAGCGATTCGTGAGCGCGTTACAGAAGTGTTAGGTCTTGTTGGTCTTGAAGAGCGTGCCGATGCACTTCCAAATGAGCTTTCGGGCGGAGAGCAACAACGTGTGGCGATTGCAAGAGCGATTGTAAATAAGCCAAAGGTTGTAATTGCCGATGAGCCAACAGGTAACTTAGATATTGAAACAGCTCTTGATATTATGAAGATTTTTAAACGTATTAATGAGCGTGGTACAACGATTGTTATGGCGACACATAACGCAGATATCGTAAATACAATTCGTCATCGTGTAATTGCAATTGAAGGCGGAAGAATTGTTCGAGACGAGATTGAGGGAGGATACGGATATGAAGGCTAAAACCCTTAGTCGACATTTGCGAGAAGGTGTGAAAAATCTATCCCGTAACGGATGGATGACATTTGCTTCTGTAAGTGCAGTAACAGTTACATTATTACTTGTAGGTGTCTTTTTGACAGCGATTATGAATATGAACCATTTTGCGACGAAAGTAGAGCAAGATGTAGAAATTCGTGTGCATGTTGATCCAGCAGCAAAAGAAGCTGATCAAAAGAAATTAGAAGAAGATATGAGTAAAATTGCGAAAGTAGATTCTATTAAATATTCTTCTAAAGAAGAAGAGTTGAAACGTTTAATTAAAAGCTTAGGCGATAGTGGAAAAACGTTCGAGTTATTTGAGCAAGATAACCCACTGAAAAACGTATTTGTTGTAAAGGCGAAAGAACCAACAGATACGGCAACAATTGCGAAAAAGATTGAGAAAATGCAGTTTGTAAGTAATGTTCAATACGGTAAAGGTCAAGTTGAAAAATTATTTGATACTGTAAAAACTGGTCGTAACATCGGGATTGCGTTAATTGCGGGTCTTCTATTCACAGCGATGTTCTTAATCTCTAACACAATTAAAATTACAATTTATGCTCGTAGTACTGAGATTGAAATTATGAAACTTGTTGGTGCAACAAACTGGTTTATTCGTTGGCCGTTCTTGTTAGAGGGATTATTCCTAGGAGTATTAGGATCAATTATTCCAATTGGCCTAATTTTAGTTATGTATAATTCGTTGCAAGGTGTGTTTAATGAAAAACTTGGCGGAACAATTTTCGAGCTTCTACCATACAACCCATTCGTATTCCAATTAGCTGGTTTATTAATGTTAATCGGTGCATTAATCGGTATGTGGGGAAGTGTAATGTCAATTCGTCGCTTCTTAAAAGTATAAAAAGTTGCAAACATAATTCGTACAAGCTTATCATATAGTAGAAATAGGTAAAGGCATCACACATCGTGTGATGCCTTTTGCTACACCACCTGTGTGTTCTGGAAAGGGGAATTCCGCATTGAAACGTAGAGTTGCAATTATTGGAATGGTTGTTGCATTTTTAATTGGTGCTGGCGGGATGTTTGGTGGTATGTACTGGTTTGGGATAAACCCAGCGTATGTAACGCAAACAGTATCGAATGGTAATGCTGGCACAGCGCAAGGGAATTTGGCAAAGATTAATGAGGCGTATGCACTAATTGATTCACGTTATGTGGAAGACGTGAAAGACGACAAATTAGTCGAAGGTGCGATACAGGGAATGTTGTCTACGCTGAAGGACCCTTATTCCACGTATATGGATAAAGAAACGGCAAAACAGTTTAGTCAGTCACTAGATCCTGAACTTGAAGGGATTGGAGCTGAAGTGAACAAGACGGAYGGTAAGCTTATTATCGTATCGCCAATTAAAGGTTCACCAGCAGAAAAGATAGGAATTAAACCGAATGACCAAATTTTATCTGTAGATGGAAATAGTGTGAAAGATTTATCACGTGAAGAAGCAGTATTAAAAATTCGTGGTAAAAAAGGAACGACTGTTGCAATTGAAATTAAGCGCGCAGGAGTGGCTGATCCGATAGAATTTAAAATTAAGCGTGAAAAGATTCCGATTTTCACTGTATTTAGTTCCGTAAAGCAAGAGAGTGGAAAAGACATCGGTTATATGCAAATTACTTCTTTCGCTGAAAATACTGCAAAAGAATTTAAGGATCAGTTAAAAGAGTTAGAGAAGAAAAACATAAAAGGCTTAGTTATTGACGTACGTGGTAATCCTGGTGGCTATTTAAATAGTGTAGAAGATATACTAGGAGACATCATGACAGATAAAAAGCCAATGCTACAAGTAGAACAGCGAAATGGTGAGAAGAAGAAATTCTCTACGGAACTGAAAGAAAGAAAGTCATATCCAATTTCAGTATTAATTGATAATGGAAGTGCTTCTGCTTCAGAGATTTTAGCGGGTGCACTGAAAGAGGGAGAAGGATACGATTTAATTGGTGAAAAAACGTTTGGTAAAGGTACTGTTCAACAGGCTGTTCCATTTAAAGATGGCAGCAATATTAAATTAACAATGTTTAAATGGTTAACACCGGATGGCAATTGGATTCATAAAAAAGGAATCGCGCCAACTGTAGAAGTAAAGCAACCAGATTATTATCATGCGACGCCAATTCAAATTGAAAAGACACTTTCATACAATTCAAATGATGTACAAGTAAAACACGCGCAAGAAATGCTTAAGAGCTTAGGATATGTACCAGGACGTGAAGATGGATACTTTAGCAAAGAGACAGAATCAGCATTAAAAGCATTCCAAAATGCGAATGAGATGGAAGCAACAGGAAAACTYGATAAAAAGACAGCTGAAGYGATTCAAACTAAAATCATTGAAAAAATCCGTTCTGGAGAAAATGATTTACAATTACARACSGCATTGAAATTAATAGCGAAATAAGAAAGAATACAGGCACTTTGATGCCTGTATTTTTTTATGTGTTAAACAAACATTTCTTTAGTTATGATAAGATAAAAAGAAAAAATGATATAAATGGTGGTGAATGAATTCGTGGAGGCATGGCTTTTTGAAATACTACGAGCAGTTGGACGTTTTTTCTTACACCCTGCTGTCTATGTATTTTTAATTAGTAGTATCTTCGTTGGATACTTACGTATATTACGAGAACGAAAAGATTTTTCTTTTAAAGTATATGATATTTGGTTTGAACTACGAACAACTCTATTTGCAGGTATTGGGTACGGATTAATCGTATCTATTATTACGGTTGGGCTTGGGCTTGTTGTTTCAAAAGCGAGTTTATGGGCAATTTTACTTTGGACGTTATTATTCGGATTAACTGCTATGTATCGATATTTATCTGTAGCTTATACTTTTGGAATCGCCATTGCACTCGTGTTGTTATCGTCTAAGATGCCAGTTTCCTTCTTACAGCTTGGAGAAGGTGAAGAGGGTACGATTGTATCCCTTGCTATTTTATTAGGCGTTATGCTCGTTGTAGAGGGGTTATTAATCTCTAAAAATGCAGTTCGCTATTCTACGCCGAAAATTAACAAAGGTAAGCGTGGGCTACGAATTGGACTACATGAATCAAATCGTTTATGGCTTGTACCAGTATTTATTCTTATACCAGGAGACGCGGTGACAGGATTTATTTCTTGGTGGCCTGTCGTTTCAATAGGTTCGACTACATACTCTTTATTCCTCGTTCCATTTTTAATTGGATTTATGAGAAAGGTTAGAAGTTATGAGCCGACGGAAGCTTTATTATTTACAGGAAGACGTGTCTATGGATTAGCAGGGCTCGTACTCGTTTTAGGTGTCGCAAGTTACTGGTGGCACGTACTCGCAATTATCGCGATGGGAGTCGCAATGCTTGGGCGCTTTACAATCACGGTGCAAGAGAAAATTGCAGACGAGAAAAGACCAGCATACTTTGCAGCACGTAATGATGGACTTGTTGTATTAGATACAATTCCTAATACAATCGGGGCAGAAATGAATTTAAAGCCTGGAGAAGTTATTACGAAAGTAAATGGAATCATTCCAAGAAGTACCGAAGAGTTTTATGACGCGCTTCAAACGAAGACGACAGGGGCATTTTGTAAATTAGAAGTAGTAGATACAAATGGTGAGCTTCGTCTTGCTCAAACAGCATTATACGCCGGGGGACATCATGAATTAGGTGTTGTGTTTGTCCAGCAAGAGCATGAGTGGGATTCGGAAGCTATATAAAATAAAATGGAAACCTTCATCAAATATAGATGAAGGTTTTTTTAGTTTCATAGACGGATAACTTRAATAATTATTTGATAATGGTTATCATTTAGAGAGTCTTTTAATTTGGAAAAGGGAGGAAAGATATGCTACGTAAATTTTTTTCTTACTATAAACCGTACAAAGGTTTATTCGTACTCGATTTTTCCTGTGCAGTTATCGCAGGTTTACTCGAACTTGGTTTCCCGCTTATCGTAAATCAATTTATTGATAAGTTATTACCAGGACAAAACTGGACGCTTATTTTATGGGCTTGTTTCGGTTTGTTCGTAGTTTATGTGTTAAATGCAGGTTTGCAATATGTCGTTACATATTGGGGACATATGCTTGGGGTTAACATTGAAACAGATATGAGGCAGAAATTGTTTGATCACATTCAAAAGCTATCATTCAGATTTTTTGATAATAATAAAACAGGTCATTTAATTTCACGTCTTACAAACGATTTAATGGAAATTGGGGAAATTGCTCACCATGGACCAGAAGATTTATTCATTGCTATTATGACTTTAGTTGGAGCATTTTCATTTATGATGATGATTAACTGGAAGTTAGCACTTCTAACATTCTTCGTAATCCCGTTCTTATT
>NZ_JBFTMA010000227.1:0-11798 GCF_056396725.1 Bacillus sp. 05T31 | reverse complement strand
GGTTAAGACGGTCGCCTGAAGCGTTTGATGCTATGTGATAGGAGTCATATAAATGAATACATCACCAATTATAGATATTTTCCAAACCTTTTTTTATAAAGGGGTTATGATTTTAATGCCGATTGCCGTTGTGAGTATGATTGTCGTTATTATTATCGCAGTTATTATGGCGATGATGCAAATTCAAGAGCAAACGCTGACGTTTTTACCGAAAATGGCGAGTATTGTGCTCGTTATTATCATTTTAGGTCCGTGGATGTTTCAAGAGTTAACGATGCTTATTTTAGATTTATTTGATAAAATCCCATCGCTATTGCGTTCGTACTAAGATAGGTGAACTGAAATGAATATGGAATTATGGGCGGCGACGTTTTTTGCGTTTTGTCGCATTACTTCATTTTTATATTTTCTACCGTTTTTCTCAGGGCGATCAATTCCGGCAATGGCAAAGGTTACATTTGGACTCGCTCTTTCGATTACAGTGGTAGATCAGGTGGATGTCTCTCACATAAAGACAGTTTGGGATGTAGCAGCTTATGCAGGAACGCAAATTGTAATTGGGTTATCCCTTTCAAAAATTGTAGAGATGCTGTGGAACATTCCGAAAATGGCAGGGCATATTTTAGACTTTGATATCGGTTTATCACAGGCGAGTTTATTTGATGTAAATGCAGGGTCACAGTCCACTTTGCTATCAACAATTTTTGATATATTTTTTCTTATTATTTTTATTTCACTTGGCGGCATTAACTATTTCGTTGCCACGATTTTAAAGTCGTTTCAATATACAGAGGCGATTTCAAAATTGTTGACGACTAGTTTTTTAGATAGTCTACTTGCAACGTTATTATTTGCAATTACATCAGCGGTTGAAATTGCTTTGCCACTTATGGGCAGTCTATTCATTATTAATTTCGTCCTTATTTTAATTGCAAAAAATGCACCGCAATTAAACGTTTTTATGAATGCGTACGTAATTAAAATAACGTGTGGTATTTTGTTTATTGCGATGAGTGTACCGATGCTCGGTTATGTGTTTAAAAATATGACAGACGTATTACTGGAAGAGTATACGAAACTATTTAACTTTTTCTTAACGAAGTAGGGGGACGCGCATGGCAAAGGATAATAAAACAGAAAAGGCCACCCCGCAGAAGCGTAAAAAATCGCGTGAAGAAGGGAATATCGCCCGGAGTAAAGATTTAAATAATTTATTTTCCATTCTTGTATTAGCAGTTGTCGTTTACTTTTTCGGAGATTGGCTCGGCTATGAGATTGCACATTCCGTAGCGGTACTGTTTGATCAAATTGGAAAAAATACAGATTCGACCGAGTATTTTTATTTAATGGGTATATTACTTCTGAAAGTATCGGCTCCTATATTAATACTTGTATATGCTTTTCATTTGTTCAATTATATGATTCAAGTTGGTTTCTTATTTTCTTCTAAAGTACTTAAGCCGAAAGCATCACGTATTAATCCGAAAAACTATTTTACGAGATTGTTTAGTCGTAAAAGTTTAGTAGATATTTTGAAATCACTGTTTTATATGGGATTAATCGGTTACGTTTCGTACGTTCTCTTTAAAAAGAATTTAGAGAAAATCGTTAGTATGATTGGATTTAACTGGACAGCGTCACTTACTGAAATTATTAGCCAAATTAAATTTATCTTTTTAGCCATTTTAATTATTTTAATCGTTCTTTCTATTATTGATTTCATTTATCAAAAATGGGAGTACGAACAAGATATTAAGATGAAAAAAGAAGAAGTGAAAAGKGAGCATAAAGATAATGAAGGGGACCCGCAAGTAAAGGGGAAACGAAAAAACTTTATGCATGCCATCTTGCAAGGGACAATTGCGAAGAAGATGGATGGTGCAACGTTTATTGTGAATAACCCAACGCATATTTCGGTTGTACTTCGTTACAATAAACAAGTTGATGCAGCGCCTATTGTCGTTGCAAAAGGGGAAGATGAGCTCGCATTATATATACGAACGCTTGCCCGTGAACAAGAAATACCAATGGTGGAAAACCGTCCGCTCGCTCGTTCTTTATATTATCAAGTCGAGGAAGATGAGACGATTCCAGAAGATTTATATGTAGCTGTAATTGAAGTTATGCGCTATTTAATTCAAACAAAAGAACTTGAAGTATAATAGCGCGTTTGGAGGGGATCTCTTTGTTTAAGATGGATTCTGCAAGAACCTATTTTTCTATCTTTTTAGCAGCGTCATTCGTTGTGGCGCTCTTAATTCCACTTCCACCATTTATACTTGATATCGTTATCGTTTTTCTACTAAGTATGTCAGTGCTTATTTATATGCGAGCTACAAGTATTAACGAGTGGGATGAATTAAAGTCATTTCCAACGATGTTGTTATTAATCGGGATTTTCCGCGTATCGATTAACGTTTCGACGACGCGAGCGATTTTAACAGACGGAAATGCGGGTCATGTTATTGAAGAGTTCGGCCAGTTCGTAATTGGCGGAAACTTATTAATTGGTATCGTTATTTTTATAGTATTAATCATATTCCAGTTTATCGTTGCAAACGGTGCGTCTCGTACAGCTGAAGTAGCAGCTCGTTTTACACTTGATTCTTTACCAGGGAAACAAATGTCTATCGATGCTGATTTGAATCAGCGTCTTATTACAGAAAAAGATGCACAGGCGAAACGAAAAAAATTAAATATGGAAACAGAGTTTTACGGAGCGATGGATGGTGCCGGAAAGTTCATTAAAGGGGACGTTATTTTCGGGATTGTCATTTTATTCGTAAACATTATTTTCGGTTTAATTGTCGGTATGATGCAGCAAGGAATGAGCTTTGCAGATGCGGCTATTCACTATACACAGTTAACTGTCGGTGACGGAATTGTAAACCAAATCGGTTCGTTAATGCTTGCGATTTCAACAGGTATTATCGTAACGCGAGTATTTGACGGTTCATCTGATACAGTAACTGAAGGAATCTTTAAAGAGTTAT
Source organism: Bacillus sp. 05T31 (assembly GCF_056396725.1). Taxonomy (NCBI): domain Bacteria; kingdom Bacillati; phylum Bacillota; class Bacilli; order Caryophanales; family Bacillaceae; genus Bacillus; species Bacillus sp. 05T31. Next base: position 8,805 of record NZ_JBFTMA010000227.1, on the reverse strand, counting down.
TAGCGCATGAAGTTGTTGTATATGCACTCGGTGGCTTATTTATCGCAATGGGTGTTTTTACACCGTTACCATTTCTACCCTTTGCTCTCGTTGGAGGCACGATTGTTTTCTTAGGAGTTCGTAATAAAAAGCGAATAAAGAAAGAAAAAGAAGACGAGCTTCAAAAAGAATTAGAAATGATTCAAGGCGATGAAGAGCAACTGCAACAAGTGGAAGATTCATTCGGCGTCTTTACAGATAAATATCCAATTATCGTAGAGCTCGGTTTAGATTTAGCGGCACTTGTAAAGCAGAAGATTAACGGGGAAACAGCTCGTGATAAAGTTGTTCTTATGAGGAAGTCGATTATTACCGACCTTGGTATTAACGTTCCGGGAATTAACTTTAAAGATAATACGAGCTTTAGACCACGCGGACGTTACATTATTCGTATTAAAGGTGCGAAGGCGGCTGAAGGTGTTTTAAAATCAGGTTATTTATTAGCACTGAAAACACCGAATGTAATGGCTGATTTAGATGCAGAGCCGGCGAAAGATCCAATTTTTGGTGAAGATGGATATTGGATTTTGGAGCATATGGTACAAGATGCACAAATGAAAGGCTATCAAGTGTTAGAGCCGCTCAGCATATTAATTACGCATTTAGATGTTGTCGTTAGACGTAATCTTCATGAGTTAATTCAGCGTCAACATGTGAAAGACTTGATTAACTCGCTTGAAACTGATAATGGCGTTTTATTAGAAGAAATTAAGAAGAAAGAAATCGATTTATCACTCGTGCAAAATGTTATTAAACAACTGCTGAAAGAAGGAATTTCAATTCGTGATTTACCAACAATTATTGAAGGTATTATTGACGGGAAAGAAATTTATCAAAACCATGTTGATGGTGTCACTGCATTTGTTCGTGAATGTATTTCAAAAGTTATTTGTGAGAGTGCGAAAAATCCTGATGGGAAAATTTATAATGGGAAGAGAGCCAGTATTATTAACACGCAGAAAAGATTTCAGGTTTGCGATTGTGAGACTTCTTGAACGTTATCAAATAGAAGCTAAAGTATTATGTATTAGTGAATTAGCACCAGAAATTGTTGTAGATCAAATTGCTTATATTGAATAGTAGGGGGTGAAGTAATGGAAAGTACAGAAAAAAAAGAAGCGTTAATGCGAATAAARGCAGCTTCGAAAAATGAATTGTATCGAAAGTTATTTGACCAATATGGTACAGATTATTACTACGTTGTCGATGAAAGTGTAAAACGAAACATCCCGTTTTTTTGGAAGAAGAATTATGAAATGTTAGTCGCTTTTCCTGAAGATAAACAGGAAGAAAGTAACGAAGGCGTAACTCAATTTCATGAACAATTAATGGATGTTGTAAATGAACCTTCAGAAGAAATTGTGAAGGCAAATGGAATTCAATCGGTACTGCACAATTTAGAAAACGTAACGACTTCTATGCCGTACGCAGCGATGCAAACAGGAAATAGTGAAGAATGGGCAAGAAAAAAAGAGAAAATACAGAAGAGGAAGTCATCGGATACATATTGGAAGATATGAGATCTCATTTTAATACTGAAAACGTATTTGAAAAAGAAATACAAACGATTGCATTAATAGGTCCAACTGGTGTTGGAAAAACGACGACACTTGCGAAAATGGCATGGCAGTTTCACGCTAAGAGAAAAACAGTTGGTTTTATTACGACGGACCACTCTCGCATTGGAACAGTGCAGCAACTGCAAGATTACGTAAAAACAATTGGGTCAGAAGTTATCGCTGTGCGAGATGAAGCAGCTATGACAAGGGCACTCAGTTATTTTAAAGAAGAAGCGCGCGTCGATTATATTTTAATAGATACGGCTGGAAAGAATTATCGTACGTCAGATACGGTTGAAGAAATGATTGAGACGATGGGGCAAGTAGAGCCAGATTATATTTGTTTAACGTTATCTGCTTCTATGAAAAGTAAAGATATGATTGAAATCATTACGAATTTTAAAGATATTCATATTGATGGAATCGTATTTACGAAATTTGATGAAACAGCGAGTAGTGGTGAATTGTTAAAAATTCCAGCAGTATCATCAGCWCCAATTGTATTAATGACAGAYGGACAAGACGTGAAGCAACATATACATATCGCTACARCTGAACATTTAGCAAAACAAATGTTACAAACATCGTAAGAAAAGAGGTGAAGAATAAGGCACTTGCCTTATTCAAACGAGTATGAACGGTCTTTATATAGGTTCTATGGGTATGATGAATTACATGCAGCATATTAATGTTCATTCGAATAACGTCGCAAATGCCCAAACGACAGGATTTAAAGCAGAAAACATGACGTCTAAAGTATTTGATGTGCAAGACACATATCGCCGCGGAGACGGATCGGCGACAAATATCGGCTCGGTTGATTACGCTGTCGTACCAGCTGCGACGCATGTGAACTTAGTACAAGGAAATGTACAAATGACAAATAGTGCTACAGATTTCTTTTTAGACGACGGTGCGGCTGGCACATCATCATTTTTCGTTACATCTAAAAATGATGAAACATTTTTAACGAGAGACGGTAGCTTTACATTAAATAGTGATCGTTATTTACAAACAGCATCTGGTGCTTTCGTAATGGGTGAGAATAATGAACGTATTCGTATTCCAGAAGGAGCAAAGGTAGCTGTACAAGCAGACGGTACATTATACGATGAAGTAACACAAAATAATATTGCCCGTCTGCAAACGAAAACAGTAGACGTAGAAACGAACGCTCGCCTCGTACAACGTGAAAATAAAAGTTTTACACTAGCAGAAGGAAACGTTGCTGATTTACCGAATGGAACAGGGGCAGTACGTAATCATATGCTAGAAAATTCAAATGTGGATATGACGAAAGAAATGGCTGACCTTACAAGTAGAGTTAGCAAAACAAGCAGAAAAATCGAAGTTAGATTTTGTTTTTAAAGCTGACTATTTAGTAGCGCATCCCGATTTAATTGCTCGTAATAAGGGGAATGTAATTTTAGATCCGACACTATTGTTTACTGCTATCGCTTATGCAACAGAAAAGATTGGAGTCGTTACGACCGCTTCAACATCATTTTATCCACCATATATACTAGCGAGGCAACTACAATCTTTAAATTGGATWAGTAACGGCCGAGTAGGATGGAACATTGTCACATCAATTGATGGTGCTGAAAACTTTGGTGAGACAGGGATGCCACCATCTGAGGAACGATACGCGAAAGCGGCAGAATGTACAGAGTTAGTAAGAAAACTTTGGAGGAGCCATCCTTATGAAGTTTTAAAAGAAGACAACGCAGATGTAATTAGAGAAATGGTACAGCCAATTGAGCATCGTGGTGAGCATTTTGAGGTGAAAGGTCCACTTAATATCCCGCAACATATTTCTGGGGAAATGCCTTTATTTCAAGCGGGTGCTTCAGAGTCTGGCCGGAATTTCGCTGCTTCTGTTGCGGATGCAATTTTCGCCGCGATGCCAGATGTAGAATCAGGAATCGAACTTCGCCAAGATTTAAGAAGAAGAGCAGAAAAGCATGGCCGAAAGCAAGATGATATACGTGTATTGCCTGGTTTATATTTCTTTATTGGTGATTCATATGAAGAAGCACTAGAAATGCACAGGCAAGCTCATCAACATCTTACAAAAGAGAAGAGGTACGCTTTACTCGAAATGGTTCTCGGATTAGATATTAGAGGGATGCCATTAGAAAGTATGGTTACTGAACATATGCTACCAAGTAGAAATCAAGCTGTACGTAGTAAAACACATGCCGAATTATTACGGAATTTCATCATAAAAAATGAACCAACTGTTGAGCAAATACTAGAACGACCAGAAGTTGTTGGTTCTGCTCATTGGGTCGCTATAGGCACACCACAAGATGTTTGTAAGCAAATTATGGAAAGATTTGAAGCAGGGGCACTAGATGGATTTATTGCAATTCCAGGGGGACCTCCAAAATCATTGGATTTATTCTTTAGTGAAGTGATTCCTTTATTCGTGAGAGCAGGTGTATTTAGAGAAGAGTATACAGGTTCAACCTTACGTGAGCATTTGGAGGGTAATATATCAAATGCTCTACAGTTGAAATAATTCATTATGCACAAAAAGCCTTTCAAAAGAAGGCTTTTTATTTCGAATAAAAATTCGGAATTATCAGTTGACTTGTAGAGGCTTCTTTTTTATATTAGTAGGTATAGCAATAACTACTAATGGAAAGTGAAATCGTAGTTTTGAAATTAGAGCTATATAAATTGTGAGGGGTTACCGATGGATGAAATAATAAAGGAGTTACAAAAGTTAGGTTTTTCCCAGTACGAATGTAAAGCGTATATTGGACTATTAAAACATTATCCAGTAACAGGTTATGAAGTGAGTAAACAAACAGGCGTACCTCGTTCGATGATTTATGAAGTACTTGGCAAGTTGATGGATAAAGGAGCGGTGCATATCGTTCCTTCTGAACCATTGAAATATGTACCAGTGCCAGCTACGGAATTAATGGATCGAATGCGAAAAGATTTTGAAAAGTCCTTTGAATTTTTAGACCGAAAATTAAATTGTTTAGAACAAGAGCGACAAATTGATGTAATTTCGCATATTCGCTCAAATGATCGTGTTTTGAAAGAAATATGCAATATAATTAATAGAGCAAAAGAAGAGTTATGGATTTCTGTATGGGAGGATCAAGTGCACGAGATTGAGCCATTCATTCATCAAAAGGAAGCGGAAGGCGTACATATTTTTTCAATTTTATTTGGTGCTCCAGAAAAAAAAATAGGAGCGACATTTCACCATAATTATATGACACCTCACGTCGTTGAAAAGAGAATGGGTGGTCATTTAACTGTTATCGCGCGTGATGGGGAAGAAGTATTAATTGCTAACTTTTCAAATGATAGCACTTCATGGGCCGTTACAACGTATGATCCAGCTTTAGTTCTCGTCGCTACAGAATATGTTCGGCACGACATTATGGTGGAGGAGATTACGAAGGAGTTTGGAGCTGATAAATTAGATACATTATGGCGTGAAAACATAGATTTAGTTCATGTCGTAACAGGAAAACGTACTATGGAAGAAATGGAGGGAGATAATGGTGAATAAAGCTCAAGCACATATGACACTGCAGAGCGATGATTCATTTCAGCAAGGTGTAAAGGATTGTTTACCAACTGTATTTGGATATTTGAGCATCGGTATAGCGGCTGGTGTTATTGCGAAAACAGCAGGTTTCTCGATCATAGAAATTGCTTTTATGTCCACATTAATTTACGCAGGTTCTGCTCAGTTTATATTAGCGGGTATGTATGCAGCGGGTGCCCCAGATTCGGCAATTATTTTTACTGTGTTCTTTGTTAATTTACGTCACTTATTAATGAGTGCTGCACTCGCACCTTACTTCACCAAGATACCTCTTTTTAAAAATTTAATAATTGGTTCGCAAATTACAGATGAAACTTTCGGCGTTGCAGTGCAACAAGCAGCACAAAAAGGCCATTTAGGCGAGAAATGGATGATGGGACTTAATGTAACAGCATATTTAAATTGGATTTTAGCTACAGTTCTCGGAGGGCTTTTTGGAGAGTGGATACCAGATCCTCATACGTACGGAATGGATTATGCGTTACCAGCGATGTTTATCGGATTATTTGTACTTCAGCTAATAAGTAGTAAACCGAAACTAGCCATTCATCTAAGTGTAGCAATTGTAGCAATTATTATCGCATACGTTTCACACTTATTTATGCCAGATAGTATAGCAGTTATTATCGCAACACTTTTAGCTGCGACAATCGGGGTGGTGATTGAAAAATGGAAGTAAGAGTGGACGTATTATTCCTTTTACTAGCAGCCGGAGCTGTCACACTCGTACCACGTATTTTACCTCTTCTCGTATTTAGTAAACTACAAATTCCAGACTGGGGTTTAAAATGGTTAAATTACATACCAATTGCGATATTAGCAGCACTTTTAGCACAAGTATTATTTATGCATGAGACAGTGCAGTGGGATTATATCATTGCGGCAATTCCTACATTTTTCGTAGCGATATATACTCGTAGTTTATTAGGAACAGTATTAACAGGAGTCATTGTAATTATTTTGTTACGTTTATTTTTCTAAAAAGGATTCAGCTCATATAATAGCGAAAGGTGTAATAACATGAAATATATAGGGGTGGTGTTATGATACTTTTAACGATAGGAGCAATATTGTTAACGTTGTTTATTTTTTTTATTATCGGCTTTATTACGTTTATGATGTTTGTTGATAAGGCGACACCTCAAATTTATTACACACCTTGTGAAACTATGACAATAAAATCTAAAGGTAAAAATAGAAGGAAGAAAAGTTGATGTTGGGCTTTTCTTCCTTTTATTTTTACATTCCTGAAAGAACTAACAACAATAATCCAAATAGAAAACTAATAGAAGAAAGGAAACCGATAGATATGGAAAAAATACGATTGTTCTTCCATTCGCGTGCGAAAACAATAAAGCCTAAAACGCAAAGGAAAAACCAAATAGGTAGAAATATAAATCGACTAAMTTTCTCAGGTAGTAATGAATAAAAATTTGTTAAATATAATATCCAATTCGTAAAAAATAGAGCACATACGATGAATGATTGTGAGTATGGTAGGTTTAGAAAATTTCCTTTTTTAACTGTCATAAAAATGAGAGCTAATGCTGAAATGAAGGGTATTATTAGGAATATGAGTAAAAGTAATGTAAGTGACATATAAAACTCCTTTATCATATTGTTTGCGTAAGAAACGAATCTATTAGGTTGTATGCTTGCTTTGTAGAGTGCTCGTTATATTTTTCAGTGTACGGATTTAAAAATCCATGTTCACCGTGTAGTTGATTTATTTCTAATAAAGGATTATTTTGTTGCTGCAATGTTTGGATTAAAGAGGATACTGAAAAACTAGCTTCTTGTTCAGGAAAAATAAGTAGTGTAGCACATGTAGGTTTAATGTGAACATAGTCACGTATACGGGAACCGTAACATCCAATGATAAAATCTATTCTAGGATTGTTATTACATAGCCATGAGATGGTAGCTCCAACGCTAAAGCCAATAAGTCCAATATGTGTGTAACTATTGGAAAGGCAAGTAATGAATTCTTCAATTTGCTCTTTTCCATTATCAAATCCAATGTGGTTCATAAAATGTTGATATGCTTTTTCCTCATCACTATAATGAAATACATTTTGTAATTGTAGAAGGTTAGGACAAAATACATCTATATGAGATGTAGTGAAGTGGTCTATAACATGATGCATATGATCATTCACACCGTATATTTCATGAACAACAACGAGAGCTAGTTTTTTCTTCATAGTTACAATGTACCTCTATGAAACTTATATTCTTTCTCAACAAGGCAGATGCGCAGGTGGAAGTTTTCATACCATTGCTCACGGCCTCTTTTTTTCGCTTCTTTATGTAAGGCATTCTTTTTCCAATTTTCAATTGCTTCAAGTGACTCCCAATAAGAAATTGTAATGCCGAGTCCCGAATTATCACGTGCGCTTTCGACGCCTAAAAATCCAGGTTGCTGTTTCGCAAGTTCCTCCATTTTTTCGGAAACGGTACTATAATCTGTTGTATCATTTGATAGATTTGAAGTGAATATAACTGCATAATAGGGCTTGTTTTTTTCTAAATCATATTTCATTATTTTTCCCCCTTAATGTATAGTGCGAATAATTAATTCATAGTTTGTATTTTAGCAGGTTAAAAAAAGAAGTAGAAGATTCTTATTTTTTTAGGTGTTGTAAAACAGAGGATAGAAGGGATTTATATTAAGTAATCTAAAGTAAGAAAAATGCCACTTCAAAAAAAGAAGTGGCATTTTTTATATTTCCTCTAAGCTATTAACTGGAACCGTTAATTCGCGTTTTGGATTTGTTACTTCATATATGCGGGCGGTTTCGTTGCTTTCATCGACGTGTTGAATCATAACAGGCATGCCTTGAAAACTGACATTGGCTTCTTCAGATGACTCGGAAAGCTCTTTTGCGCGTTGTATATTCATTTATATTCCTCCCATCATTATTATCTTTGCAAAAAAGGAGGAATAATATACCATTTCGAGACATTTTTAAAGTTTTTGTATTATTTGTAATGTTTCTTTAATAAAAGAAGAAAAGATGGAATCCGGGTAGGATTGTATCTTTTGAGCGGCTTCTGTAGCTTCCTCCAGAGCCCTTTTTTTATCGTTAAGTTTTACATAACAAAGGGCACGATATGCACCTGCTGTTGTAAGCCACGCTTGATCAAGTGGATGGTTCATATAATCCGGCATGATATCACGTTGCAATGCTTGTAAAGCTTCCTCGTAACGTTTCAATCCGTATAAAGCTTTTCCTTTTTCAAGATAATACAATCCGTCGTCTTGAAAAAGTGGCTCATCTTTTAGTTTCTCTCGAAATTGTTCTAGATGTTTTAATGCGATTGTATATTCATTAGTAATCGTGTTGTAGTAGTAAGCTTTTAAAATATCAATAATCGCAATGGATAGAGTATCTTCTGTAAAAATGGCAAATTGCTCAGATTTTTTTATGTAATATAAATATTGTTCTTTATCAGCTGTAATGACTTTTTGGTAAGATAAAATCCGATAAAATTCGTCTGTTTTAAAATATACTTGATGCTTTTTTGAAAACTCGAGTGCCTCTAATATTGTTTTTTCACATGTTTCATAATCGCCGCATGCTAGTAAAATGATGGCTTCATATAAACATAACTCGATATGTATAATGA
>NZ_JBFTMA010000226.1:0-5902 GCF_056396725.1 Bacillus sp. 05T31 | reverse complement strand
GAACAAGAGTAACAATAACATTAACGATAGATGAAAAAACGTTAGCGCAGCCAGTGAATGAACTAGATTTATTTTATGAAACGACRTTAACGTATGAAAAAATAAAACAAGTAGCGCGTGAAGAGAAAATAGAAATCGAAAAAACAATTCCACTTATGGAACAACCGCGTTTTCATTCTCCAGCATTAGCTCATTTAGAAACGCATTATGAAGCGCGTCCGAATGAAAAGTATCATGGTGAAGCGAGTGTAACAATTAGTACAGCAGCTAATTTACGAGCTGAAGTAGAAGGTGTAGCTCGTGAAATTAGAAGACTTGTGGCGACTGAAGACTATCGTTACCGAGATATCGCAGTCCTTCTTCGTAACGGAGAAAGTTATTACGACGTAATGCGAACGTTATTTACGGATTATAATATCCCGCATTTCATCGATGAAAAACGCCCAATGTCACATCATCCGCTAGTAGAATGTATTCGTTCTGCACTCGAGATTATTAGCGGGAATTGGCGTTATGATGCAGTATTCCGCTGCGTGAAAACAGAGCTTTTATATCCATTAGATGTAAGAAAAGAAGTGATGCGCGAAGAGATGGATGAGTTTGAAAACTACTGTTTAGCGTACGGTGTACAAGGGAAGAGATGGACTTCTGAAGATCCGTGGATGTATCGTCGTTATCGTTCTCTTGATGATGCGAGCGAAATGATAACAGACAGTGAGCGTGAAATGGAAGAGAAAATAAATCGACTTCGCGACGTTGTAAGAACGCCAGTTATTCGTATGCAAAAAAGACTGAAGCGTGCTGGAACAGTTATGCAGATGTGCGAAGCGGTATATTTATTTTTAGAGGAGCTTGACGTTCCGAAAAAACTAGAAGAATTACGTGTTCGTGCAGAAGAAAATGGAGATTTCTTATTTGCGACAGACCATGAGCAAGTATGGGAAGAAGTGATGAATCTTCTTGATACGTTCGTTGAGATGCTTGGCGAAGAGAAGATGTCCCTTTCAATGTTTACGGAGGTTATGTCGACAGGTCTTGAGGCACTTCAATTTGCGAACATTCCGCCGTCACTAGATCAAGTGTTAGTTGCTAAYATTGATCATTCTAGATTATCAGATATTAAAGCGACGTTCATTATTGGAGTAAATGAAGGAGTGATTCCAGCAGCGCCTATGGATGAAGGGATGCTTTCTGATGAGGAAAGAAATGTTCTCACCGCTGCAGGTATCGAATTAGCACCAACGACGAGACAAACTTTATTAGAAGAACAGTTCGTTATGTATCAAATGGTGACGAGAGCATCTGAGAAGTTATACATTTCCTGTCCGCTTGCGGATGAAGAAGGAAAGACGTTACTTGCTTCTAGTTTTATTAAAAAAATAAAAAGAATGTTCCCTGATGTGAAAGAATCGTTTATTACGAATGATGTAAATGACTTATCGCGTTCGGAACAAATCTCATATGTAGCAACGCCAGAAGTAACGTTGTCTTATGTCATGCAGCAACTGCAAACGTGGAAGCGATACGGATTTGAAGGGAATTTAGACTTTTGGTGGGACGTATATAACTTCTACGTTACTTCAGATGAATGGAAGCAAAAAAGTAGCCGTGTGTTATCAAGTTTATTCTACCGAAATCGTGCACAGAAACTAAGTACAGATGTAAGTAGGGATTTATATGGAGATACAATTAAGGGAAGCGTTTCTCGTATGGAACTATTTAATCGCTGTGCGTACGCTCATTTTGCTCAGCACGGTTTATCGCTAAGAGAGCGTGATATTTTTAAACTTGATGCGCCAGATATCGGTGAATTATTCCATGCAGCGCTGAAGAGAATTGCAGACAAGCTATTACGTGAAAATCGGACTTGGGCGGATTTATCAATAAAAGAGTGTGAACRCCTTTCTGCTTTAGTAATAGAAGAAATTGCACCGTTATTACAAAGACAAATTTTATTAAGTTCGAACCGTCATTTCTATTTAAAGCAAAAACTACAACAAATCATTTTCCGTACGTCACTTATTCTTCGTGAACATGCGAAGTCGAGTGGATTTGTACCAGTTGATTTAGAAGTACCGTTCGGTATGGGCGGGACTGGATCTCTTCCGCCAATGGAATTTGCGTTGCCAAATGGTGTGAAGATGGAAGTAGTTGGCCGTATTGACCGTGTTGATAAGGCGGAAGATGAGAGTGGTACGTTCCTTCGTATTATTGATTATAAATCAAGTTCGAAAGCGTTAGATTTAACRGAAGTGTATTACGGACTCGCACTTCAAATGTTAACGTATTTAGATGTTGTTACTTCAAATGCACATACGTGGATGAAAAAGGGCAGTACTGCATCACCGGCGGGTGTATTGTATTTCCATATTCATAACCCAATTGTTGAGATGAAAGGCGATGCATCTGAAGAAGAAATTGAGAAAGAAATTTTAAAGAAATTTAAAATGAAAGGTCTCGTACTAGGAGATGCTGACGTTGTGCGTTTAATGGATAATAAACTTTCAACAGGAAGCTCTGATATTATTTCTGCTGGTCTGAAAAAAGATGGTAGTTTTAGTGCGCGTTCTAGCATTGCAAGTGAACAAGAGTTTAACGTACTTCAAAAATATGTACACCACTCGTTTGAAAATATCGGAAAAGACATTACAGAAGGTGTTATCGATATTGCTCCTTACAAAAAGGGGAATAAAGCGGCATGTACGTTCTGTAACTTCAAATCTGTTTGTCARTTTGATGAATCACTTGAAGATAACCAATTCCGTACGTTAAAAGATATGAAAGATAGCGAAGCGATGGAGAAAATTAGAGAGGAGGTTGGCGGAGAATGATAGAAAATTGGCCTCAGAAACCAGAAGGTAGTCAATGGACAGATGACCAGTGGAAAGCGGTTGTAGCGAACGGACGTGATATTTTAGTYGCAGCGGCAGCTGGATCAGGGAAAACAGCGGTATTAGTTGAACGTATTATTAAAAAGATTATAAGTGAGGAAAATCCAGTCGATGTCGACCGCCTGCTCGTTGTAACATTTACGAATGCAGCGGCGCAAGAAATGAAAAATCGAATTGGGGAAGCGTTAGAAAAAGTATTAATTGATGGGCCAGGTTCACAGCATATAAGAAAGCAGCTTAGCTTATTAAATAAAGCTTCCATTTCTACAATTCATTCATTTTGTTTACAAGTTATTAGAGGATATTATTACATGCTTGATGTCGATCCTCGTTTTCGTATTGCGAACCAAACAGAAAATGAGTTATTAAAAGAAGAAGTGCTAGATGACATATTAGAAGAAGAATATGGAATCGAAGATAATAGTATTTTCTTTGAACTAGTTGATCGTTATACGAGTGACCGTAGTGACGATGACTTACAACGAATGATTTTAGCGCTTCATACAGAATCAAGAGCGCATCCAAACCCGGAGAAGTGGCTTGATAAATTAGTAGAAGCATACGACGTTGAAGGAAAGACGATTGAAGATTTAGTGTACGCTTCTTACTTATTAGAAGATGTAAAATTCCAGCTTGAAACAGCGGAAAAGCATATTCGTAAGGCGACTGAACTCGCAATGCTTCCTGATGGTCCAGCGCCTCGCGTTGAAACTTTACAAGCGGATTTAGCTTTACTTGGAACGTTATCCTCAGCAGCGCGTGGATCGTGGACAAGCGTTTATGAAGCGATGCAAAATGTATCGTGGCAAACGTTAAAGCGTATTAAAAAAAGTGATTACAACGAAGATGTTGTAAAACAAGTAGATTCTCTTCGTAATAAAGCGAAAGATGAAGTGAAGAAATTACAAGAAGAGCTATTTAGCCGCAGACCCGAAAGTTTCTTACGAGATTTTCAAGATATGCATCCTGTATTAGAAAAACTCGTGAAGCTTGTAAAAGTATTTACRGAGCGTTTCCAAGCGATTAAGCGAGATAAAGGAATGGTCGATTTCCCAGATTTAGAGCATTTCTGTTTGCAAATTTTAAGCGAGCAAAGTGAAGGTGGTGAAATGAAGCCATCAGCAGTAGCGCTTCAATATCGTAATAAATTTGCTGAAGTACTAGTTGATGAATATCAAGATACGAACTTCGTACAGGAATCAATTATTAAATTCGTAACGAAAGATTCTGAGAGTGAAGGAAACTTGTTCATGGTTGGTGACGTAAAACAGTCAATCTATCGTTTCCGACTAGCAGAGCCTGGTTTATTTTTAGGAAAATATAAACGTTTCACACAAGAAGGATCGGGCGGCGGAATGAAGATTGACTTAGCGAAAAACTTCCGTAGCCGTCATGAAGTGSTAGCAGGTACGAACTTTATTTTCAAACAAATTATGGGCGAAGAAGTCGGCGAAATCGATTATGATGCTGACGCTGAATTAAAGCTAGGTGCTAGCTATCCAGAAGGTGAAGATGTAGCGGCAGAGCTATTATGTATTCAGCAAACTGAGGAAGAAGTGCAAGACGGTGAAGAAGGTGCCGAAGTAGAAAAAGCGCAGCTTGAAGCTCGTCTTATGGCGCAGCGTATTAAAGCAATGGTCGATTCAGGCTATGAAGTGTATGATCGWAAAACYGATAGTATGCGCCCAGTGCAATATCGTGATTTCGTTATTTTACTTCGCTCCATGCCATGGGCGCCGCAAATTATGGAAGAGTTAAAACTACAAGGAATTCCGGTATATGCTGACCTTGCGACTGGTTACTTTGAAGCGACAGAAGTAAATATTATGATGAACGTATTCCGCGTCATTGATAACCCGATGCAAGATATTCCGCTTGCAGCTGTACTTCGTTCACCGATCGTTGGACTAAATGACGAAGAACTTGCGACGCTTCGTGCTCATGGAAAGAAAGGCTCGTTTTATGAAGTGATGAGCTCATTCTTAAAGGGAGCGCCGCTTGAAGAAGAACAAGAACTGCATGATAAATTAGAGTGGTTTTATAACTTACTGCAAGGGTGGCGTGAATTTGCGCGTCAACAATCTCTTTCTGATTTAATTTGGAAAGTGTACGGTGAGACAGGCTATTACGACTTTGTCGGCGGTTTACCAGCCGGAAAGCAAAGGCAGGCAAACTTACGCGTACTATATGACCGCGCAAGACAATATGAAGCAACATCGTTTAGAGGATTATTCCGCTTCTTGCGCTTTATTGAGCGGATTTTAGAACGCGGAGATGATATGGGAACAGCGAGAGCTCTTGGAGAACAAGAAGATGTTGTTCGCATTATGACGATTCATAAAAGTAAAGGGCTAGAGTTCCCAGTCGTATTTGTAGCTGGACTTGGTCGCCGTTTTAATACACAAGATTTAATGAAGCGTTTCTTACTTCATAAAGATTTCGGTTTCGGTTCACAATTTATCGATCCTCGTAAACGAATTAAATATACGACATTATCGCAACTAGCGATTAAGCGTAAAATGAAGATGGAATTAATTGCGGAAGAAATGCGCGTRYTATACGTAGCGTTAACRCGTGCRAAAGAGAAGTTAATTTTAATTGGAACRGTTAAAGATGCMAATAAAGAAATGGAAAAATGGCTCGATGCAAGAGAGCATAGTGAATGGTTATTACCAGACCATATWCGTGCCGGAGCGTCTTGCTACTTAGACTGGATTGCACCTTCCTTATATAGACACCGTGATAGTGAAATGCTTCTTGAATTAGGACAAGGAAATATTCCAGGCGAAATTTATGAATATAGTGCTAGCTGGAAAGTAGAAGTTGTTGAAGGAAAAGATTTACTTGCACCAGAACCAGTTCAAGAAGAGAAACAAGAGTTATTAGAAGCGCTTCGTGATAAAAAAGCTGTTCCGTTAGAAAGTGAACGGAAAGAAGAAGTGTACGACAGATTGACTTTCTAACGGAACAGCTTTTTTATCACGAAGCGCTTCTAATAACTCTTGTTTCTC
>NZ_JBFTMA010000225.1:0-5903 GCF_056396725.1 Bacillus sp. 05T31 | reverse complement strand
CAAATACATAGACTTCTTTTTGCAAGTAGTGCTGTTCATAAAGGTAGCAAGCTAATGCACCGTTTGAAGTTCCAGTCGCTGCTTCTTCATTGATGTCGTATAGTGGAGCGAAATTTCTGCATATAATTCGATTGTCATTAAAAGTATATAGATGCATCCCGACAACATTATAATACTTGCTGATTTCTTTAATTTTTTCAAAATTAGGTTGCAGTGCATGTAATCGTGTTTCGCTTTTTATAGGAATTAAAATATCTTTTAAGCCCGTGGAGACAATTTGAATTGGGTATGTATTGTCTATAGCTTTAATGTCAAAACAGTCGATGAACTCGTTTGGAGATACAATATCATAGAATATCGGTTTGTTTTGTTCCATGAATATCATGTCATCTTTTATGGTAATAGTAAGAACACCGCTGTTCGTTTCAATCGTATAGCGATTCCTGAAAAGTTTATTTAAATGCATCAGTATCGCGAAAGAGCCAATTGTGGCATGACCACATAAATCAACTTCTTCTTTTGGTGTAAAATACTCAAATTTATAATCAGCAATTTTAGATTCTGATATAAATGCGGTTTCCGCATAGCCCAGTTGTTTGGCTATTGCCATTTTTTGAGTAGTGGTCAATGTATTCTCAATAAATACCACTCCTGCTTTATTTCCGCCTTTATGATCCTTGCTAAATGCACTTGCAACATAAACGGATATTTTCATAAGACACCTGCCTTCCTCACTTATAGTAAATTGTAGCATAGAAAGCACTACGTATAAATGTTGTTGGATAAATTTGCTATAAAGCAAGAGACAAACAATTACTTGCTTATCGTATTTGTTTGACTGGACATTAGAAACTAGGGGCTTTCCAAATACTATAATCTTATGCTCGTCAACTTCTTTGTTTTGGRTATTCGCTTTTCTTAGCTTGACGGATATGTAGTGCAACTGTAGCTGTAAAATAAAGTTTGATCAAAATATGTGGGGAAGTTTTTAGGTTGAATTTGATTTATAAAAAAGATGAATCAAAATGAGCGTTTTATAAACAAATACAAGAGATGACATCCGTTTTGCAATTTCTCATAAACATTAATAATTTTAGATGATCTTTTAACACCAACATTATAATGCTCCAATTATAATAATTCGCTTCATTTTAAATTAGTATTTTTTCTGCAAGTTACAAATCTAATAGCCAACAACCAACTTAGATTACCAAACCTTATACGCAATATCATAATCATGAATAGTTAGGGAAAAGATAAAATAAGGTAATCAATTACATATCTTTATCCCAGGCGATTCATTGCTATCTCCTCTTTATTGAATGGGATATTTTATTTCATGCTTTTTTGAAAGGGTGTTTTTAATGGAAAAAAAAGTATCTGCCATTCCTCAGCCGAAAACATATGGACCACTGGGGAATCTCCCATTAATCGATAAAGATAAACCGACCTTATCCTTTATCAAGCTAGCGGAAGAGTATGGCCCCATTTTTCGAATTCAAACTTTAAGTGATACCATCATTGTCGTTTCTGGACATGAACTGGTTGCAGAAGTCTGTGACGAAACACGGTTCGATAAAAGTATAGAGGGTGCTTTAGCAAAGGTTCGTGCCTTTGCTGGGGACGGATTATTTACAAGTGAGACTCACGAGCCTAACTGGAAAAAAGCTCATAATATTTTGATGCCTACATTCAGCCAACGGGCAATGAAAGATTACCATGCCATGATGGTTGATATTGCCGTACAACTCGTTCAAAAATGGGCACGACTTAATCCAAATGAAAATGTGGATGTTCCGGAGGATATGACCCGCCTTACATTGGATACAATTGGTCTATGTGGTTTTAATTACCGATTTAATAGCTTTTATCGTGAAACAGCTCATCCTTTTATCACTAGCATGAGCCGTGCTCTAGATGAGGCGATGCACCAATTACAGCGACTGGATATAGAAGACAAACTCATGTGGAGAACGAAACGTCAATTTCAGCATGATATTCAATCCATGTTTTCTTTAGTAGACAATATTATTGCTGAACGTAAAAGCAATGGAAATCAGGAAGAAAATGATTTACTTTCCCGTATGTTAAATGTGCAGGATCCGGAAACTGGTGAAAAATTAGATGATGAAAATATTCGTTTTCAAATTATCACTTTTTTAATAGCTGGGCATGAGACAACAAGCGGATTGTTATCTTTTGCAATCTATTTTTTATTAAAGAATCCGGATAAGTTGAAAAAAGCCTATGAAGAAGTAGATCGGGTATTGACAGATCCTACTCCAACATATCAACAAGTTATGAAACTTAAGTACATACGGATGATTTTAAATGAATCGCTACGTCTATGGCCTACTGCTCCAGCATTCAGTCTCTATGCAAAAGAAGATACAGTGATTGGTGGGAAATAYCCAATTAAGAAAGGRGAAGATCGTATTTCTGTTCTTATTCCACAGCTACATAGGGATAAAGACGCATGGGGAGACAATGTGGAAGAATTTCAACCTGAACGATTTGAAGAGCCGGATAAGGTTCCTCATCATGCTTATAAGCCATTTGGAAATGGTCAACGAGCGTGTATCGGTATGCAGTTTGCACTTCATGAAGCCACTCTCGTAATGGGAATGCTTCTTCAACATTTTGAATTAATCGATTATCAAAACTATCAGCTGGACGTAAAACAAACATTAACGCTAAAGCCCGGTGATTTTAAGATTAGGATTCTACCCCGAAATCAAACGATCAGCCATCCTACTGTCCTTGCACCTATAGAGGAGAAGCAGAAAGACCATGAAATCAAGCAGCAAGTTCAGAAGACTCCTTCTATTATTGGAGCCGATAATCTTTCGCTTCTTGTTCTGTATGGCTCGGATACAGGGGTAGCAGAAGGTATTGCAAGAGAACTAGCAGATACAGCTAGTTTAGAAGGTGTTCAAACGGAAGTGGTAGCTCTTAACGATCGAATTGGAAGTCTGCCAAAAGAAGGAGCAGTTCTTATTGTAACTTCTTCTTATAATGGAAAGCCGCCAAGTAATGCAGGGCAGTTTGTGCAGTGGCTAGAGGAATTAAAAGCGGATGAGCTAAAAGGCGTTCAATACGCAGTTTTTGGTTGTGGAGATCATAATTGGGCTAGTACCTATCAGCGGATTCCAAGATACATTGATGAGCAAATGGCTCAAAAAGGAGCAACAAGATTTTCTAAACGCGGAGAAGCGGATGCAAGTGGTGATTTCGAGGAACAGCTCGAGCAATGGAAACAAAGCATGTGGTCTGATGCGATGAAGGCATTTGGATTGGAACTCAACAAAAATATGGAAAAGGAGCGCAGTACTTTGAGTCTGCAATTTGTCAGTCGTCTTGGAGGATCTCCACTTGCGCGAACATATGAAGCAGTTTATGCATCTATACTAGAAAATCGTGAACTTCAATCATCCAGCAGTGATAGAAGTACGCGACATATCGAGGTATCCTTGCCAGAAGGTGCTACGTATCAAGAAGGAGACCACCTTGGAGTGCTGCCAATTAATAGCCAGAGAAATGTCAACCGAATTTTAAAACGCTTTGGATTAAATGGGAAGGATCAAGTCATACTGAGTGCAAGTGGACGAAGTGTAAATCACATACCTTTAGACAGTCCTGTTAGTTTATTGGACCTTCTTAGTTATAGTGTCGAAGTGCAAGAAGCAGCCACTCGAGCACAAATACGAGAAATGGTGACATTCACAGCATGCCCTCCTCATAAAAAGGAATTGGAATCATTATTGGAAGAAGGAGTTTATCATGAAAAAATATTAAAAAAACGTATTTCAATGTTGAATCTTCTTGAAAAGTATGAGGCTTGTGAAATCCGATTTGAACGCTTTTTAGAACTTCTTCCTGCGCTCAAACCGCGTTACTATTCTATTTCAAGCTCTCCACTCGTTGCACAAAATCGTCTGAGCATTACGGTTGGTGTTGTTAATGCGCCTGCATGGAGTGGGGAAGGGACATATGAAGGAGTCGCTTCTAATTATTTAGCTCAGCGTCATAATAAAGATGAGATTATCTGTTTCATTCGAACGCCACAATCAAACTTTCAATTACCTGAAAATCCAGAAACACCAATTATCATGGTTGGGCCAGGTACTGGAATTGCACCATTCCGTGGATTCTTACAAGCGCGTCGTGTTCAAAAGCAAAAAGGTATTAACTTAGGACAAGCGCATCTATATTTTGGTTGCCGTCATCCTGAAAAGGATTATCTCTATCGTACAGAACTGGAAAATGATGAAAGAGATGGATTGATTTCTTTACACACAGCTTTTTCTCGCTTAGAAGGATATCCAAAAACATATGTACAGCATTTAATAAAACAAGATAGAATCAATTTAATTTCGTTATTAGATAATGGAGCTCATCTTTATATATGTGGTGATGGAAGTAAAATGGCTCCGGATGTAGAAGATACCCTTTGTCAAGCATATCAAGAAATTCATGAAGTCAGTGAACAAGAAGCAAGGGATTGGTTGGAACGTGTGCAAGATGAAGGGCGATATGGAAAAGATGTTTGGGCTGGTATATGAATTTTTCTTAATTAGATAAGTAATATGTAACGAATGAACTTCTTTCGAATAAGTGTTAATTAAAAAATAAACTTATTTATCCCGCTATTTGTGGGCAGTAAGACCCCCACCTCAAAATTCAGCGGAAGCAAAGAAGTTAGGTGGGGGATCAACTGCCCGTAAAAGCCCGATTGGTTCAACTAATAATCAGTGGGCGCTGAACAAAACCCCCACTGATTAAAGTTTCACTTTATAAAAATCCCGTATTTTTATTGAATGCGGGATTTTCTTATTTTTAAATGAGCTGGACTGATACTGTAGAAAAAGAAAAAAACTCATATGAAACCAAAGCTATATAATCTTAGCTTGAAGGGCAMGGTGTTAAYCAATTTCTTRACGYGATTTGAAATTTTAAATATAAACCTTTGCGCACTGGCTGAACAGTTTTTAGSACRGTGTYAAATCRCTGGGGGAATTTATCAAATTAAGTATAYCTTCTATAATCTCTGGACTGAGTTTCGCCGTAGAAAAATAATAGGTAATTCATTTGACAATTAGATGGAACAAACTTGTTACTTAGGTTGTCTATTAAGTATACGTATAAAATAGGTGTTCATGATAGTTCGCTCATTTTATGAAAAGTGAGATGCAAGAAGAGTGATATCCGATACACTCTTTAATTGTATCGATATGTATAACACCTAGAAAAACCATATATTCTTGAAAGAGGTTGAAAATKTATGWTMGTYTTAAACAAGTTYTTWAACATTTTACATTACAAAAAGATKGTRCCTGTAGTATTTCTTTCATGTGCAACGCTTATAGGCTGTTCCGATAGTAATACTCAATCTGAATCACTTAAACAAACGAAACAAACAAATCAAATCAAACAAGAAACTACTGGTAATGATTCTTTTGCTAAACTTGAAAAAGAATTTGATGCTAAACTCGGTATTTATGCATTGGACACTGATACGAATCAAACCGTTACGTATCAATCAGATAAACGGTTTGCATACGCATCGACCCACAAAGCTTTAGCTGTGGGAGTACTTTTACAAAAGAAATCAATAGAAGATCTAAATCAAAGAGTTTTGTATACTCGTGAAGATCTTGTTAATTACAATCCAATTACAGAAAAGTATGTTGATACAGGTATGACTCTGAAAGAGCTTGCAGATGCTTCCCTTCGATATAGTGATAATACTGCACAAAATCTTATTCTTAAACAATTAGGTGGACCTAGTGAATTCAAAAAATCACTGAGAGAAGTAGGAGATACCGTTACAAATCCTGAACGTTTTGAACCAGAATTAAACGAAGTGCATCCAGGAGACGTACATGATACTAGTACCCCAAAGG
>NZ_JBFTMA010000224.1:0-5908 GCF_056396725.1 Bacillus sp. 05T31 | reverse complement strand
TTACTATTTTTATACTTAGTTATATAATCAAATAATAGTACTAGGTTCTAAATATTATCAATATTCGAACATGAGATTTTAGGCAATTAAACTAACTAAAATATCTAGTTATGGTATAAAGGAGRGAAATTCATGTTCAATATTCAACAAATTAAAGAAATTATTCCCCATCGTTCCCCCCTTTTATTAATAGATCGGATAATTGAAGTAGAAGAAGGAAAGCGTGCAGTTTGGMTCAAAAATGTTGTGACTAATSAAGGGTTTTTTGTCACTCATTTTTTCTGAYTATTCAGYYATTAWCAGYATCCTTATTGTAGATGCCCTTTTAACATGAATAAAAAAAGTAGGAGTTTATTGAAAAGTTTTCTGGAGAAGGACAATGCTAAAACACTGTATTAATGGAGAAATAAAAGAAATTTAGAATAATTTAAAGGGAGAAGAGTGATGATTGATATTTTAAAGATTTTTGCGGCCTTAGCTTTGGGCTACCTTTTAGGCAGCCTTAATACAGCGGTGATTGTAGGGAGAATATACGGAAAAGACATAAGAAGCCATGGAAGCAAAAGCGCTGGGCTTACCAATACTCTGAGAGTACTTGGGAAATCTGCTGCGGTGTTTGTTCTTGCGGGAGATATATTAAAAGGGATAATTGCTTGTTATATAGGCTTGTTCCTTAGCGTTTACTTTTATTCGGGAGAGGCTAAAGATTGCGTAAGCCTTTTAGCGGCAGGCGCAGGGGCGGTTATAGGGCATAACTGGCCGGTATATTTTGGGTTTAAAGGGGGAAAGGGAGCACTTACAGCAGTGGCTGTGCTGTTTATGATTGACTGGGTTATGGCCCTTTTATGCCTTGGCTTTTTTGTGATAATAGTAGCTTTAACCCGTTATGTCTCTTTAGGTACAATATGTGCTACATTGCTTGTTGCGGTCATTTCATTTATTCCTGTTTTTGGGAATACCTTATATTTTTATATATTTGCATTCCTAATGGCGTTTATGGTTATTTTCAGGCATATGGAAAATATAAAAAGGCTACTTTCAGGAACAGAAAATAAACTTATTTTTCTGCGGCGTTGAGCATGTCGTTAAAATGGAAAAAATCAGGTTTAGTTAACCGTCTAAGAGGTACGGCAACGATTCTTTACTTTTGGAGCCATTCAAGAAAAATGTACTTTATGGCGTACCGCCACATGCCTATCAACCTAACAGAACAGGTTGCCCCAAAAACGATAAAAATGAACTTCGGTGCTATAAAAACACAAAATTTTCGTTTAGGGGGTACTTCAAAACCTTAGCTTGATAGCGATGGGGTAGCACCATCAAAACACAAATTTCATACGCTATGAAAATGTAACGATTTTATGCTACCAGTAAAAAACTGATTATTGAGAGCTCATAATCTGCGGGGGAGGGACACCCCCGCGAATTTAAGTTTCACTTTATAAAAAAAGTAAGGATCGACCGGTACCGCTCGTTATTTGACTATTACTTTCCCATCCATTCCTTTCAAGTAGTGGAACCTACATATTAGTTCATATGTACCGGGAGTTTCAGGTTTTACGGTAATTGTTATTTCTTTTCCTGACGGGACTTCGGCGTCAATTCCGAGTTTTTTCACCGTRAAGGTATGTTCTCTATTTCCCTTGTTTTTCAATAGCAACGTTGTCGTTTTTCCAACCGGAACAGTGATGGTACTCGGATTAAAGTAATCATCATTCAATTCAACCTCAATAGGCTGTCTCACAGCGTCGGATTCGGCAAATACACGGAGCGAACCTAAAGTAGTCATAACTACAATCATCGCAAGTGAAATGATTAATCCAGTTAATAGCTTTTTCACAGACATTCACATTCCCTCCTTTCCTAAGCACTAGTGTTTTCAAATTACTAAAATATTATCAATATAAATAGGGTTTAGGCGTGGCTTAAATAGTAATTCTTTCGGCAACTCCTACTAACCAAGTACTAACTGGAATAGGATTTGGGTAAATAAAAAAAGCCTCCACTACTGTGGAAGCTTCTCCAAATGATGTGCAATATCAATATACATATCGGAATAAACCGAATGGATTTCATTACTAGGCGCAGCGTTAGAAGAGAAGTGGACGATTACCATACTTGCTTTCGGATCRATGTAAAGAGTTTGTCCGTAACTGCCTAACACTTCGAAAGCACCTTGTTCATTGTGCGGAATCCACCATTGATTATGATAAGAAATGGAAGCACCATGACCAATTGCGAGCTCACCTTCTTGTACATTTTTCACACTTTCTGTAATAGAAGAAGGGACGATTTGTTTTCCGCTATATTGACCATTATTTAATAGTAATTGTCCGAACCTCGCCATATCTCTAGCAGTTGCATTTAAGCCAGCGCTTGCTTGTTCTACTTTCGTTTCATCTGTAACGTAATACGCGTTTTCTTCCATACCAATTTGAGACCAAATTCGYTCGCTTACATTTTCAGCTAAYGATTTYCCTGTRATYGTTCGGATAATCCAAGCGAGTGTTTCWGTTGATCCGTTATTGTAAGAAAAAGMKGAACCRGGTGGTGCAGTTTCTTCTGCTTCTAGTAACATATCATAAATTTTCATAGGMCCCTCGTAATTTTTACCTCGGGGTAAAATATTACTAGCTAAATATAGTTGTGCATCTTGATTTTCTAGTCCTAGCTGCATATATCCGTGAGTAGGGTATTCAGCGGAAACTTGCATGTCCAGTAATTGYTGARGTGTTGCTTTWCCAAACGGTGTATTTTTTAATTCTTTTATGTAAGTGTCAGCTGTTTTCTCTACATCAATAAGATTTTCTTCAGCGAGAGATTGTATGATTGCACCAGTAAACACCTTTGCTAATGATGCCATTCCATGAGGTTCACTCTCGTTATATCCATTGAAATATCGTTCATAAACAAGTTGACCATTATGTACAACGACAAAAGCATCTGTTTTGTTTTCGTCTAAAATTTTTTTTAGAGGAGTCGTATTTCCAAATCTACGCTCCACAGCAAAATCGTCTAAGTTTTGTAACGCGGTAGGGAAGGGAGCAACTTGGTCAGGGATGTTTTTTACTTCATTTATTAAAGTGAATTCTTTCATATGTGTATACGACCAGCGTAAGTAAGGATCGTCCAACCAGTTTTCTTTTGTGACATTTGCTTTAGTGGGGGTCGTTTTATTATTTTTAAAAAAAGTAAACCCAAGCCCTGTAACTACGAATATTAATACTAGTAACAGTAATAGCAGGGGAGATTTCTTTACATTCATATAGGTACCTCCTTAAGTTTCTATTATAAGTATACGCTCGTCTTAAAATAAATACAAAATAAGGAAAGTAAACGGGTAAGTTTACTTTCCTTATGAACGTTAAGCAGATATTTGTCCGTCTGTACTTTGTTTCTTGAATTTTTGTTTTCGTCCGTGTAATCCATAATATAGAAGTAAAGTGAACGCAACGATAATAGCTGCGATAAAATACATATTATGATAACTTGATTTGGCAGCGACTATACCTAAAATGAAAGAACCGAAGCCAATGCCACTATCAAAGAACGAGTAGTAAGTAGCTGTCGCAGAACCACGTCGATGGTTTGGAGCGGCAGAAATTGCAATCGTTTGGAAACTTGGAATTAATGTTCCGTATCCTAAACCGATTAACATACCTGCGCCAAGGAACCAAAATGAAGTTTGCGCTTGGCTTAAAATGAACATCCCAATTGTGAAAATAATAATAGCGGGATAAATAAGTACATTTTCACCGAAACGATCAAATATTTTCCCTGTAAATGGACGAGAAATGACCACAACAAGTGCGTATAAAATAAAGAAGTAACTTGCAATTTCGCTTAAACCGAGCTCTTTCGCATAAATAGGAATAAAGGATAAAATGCCACTATAAGAAAAGGCTAAAACAAATCCTGTTAGAGCGATTGGAATAGAAGATGGTTCAATTAAGTCTTTCCATTTCATTTTTTCTCGTTTTTGTTTGTTTACTGGTGCTTCATGCGGAATATTGACTAGTAGTCCTAATAAAAATGCGAGTAATGAAAATACTGAACAAACGATAAATAGTACAGTAAATGAAAAATGAGAAATAATTGTTAAACCTAAAAAAGGACCAATTACCATCGGTAGACTCATAAATACGCCGTAATAAGCAAGTGCTTCGCCGCGTCTATGAGCTGGTGCTACATCAGTTACAATTGTTCCAGTTGCTGTTGTTGCCATTCCGAATCCAATACCATGTAAGAAGCGAAGGGCAAGTAATAAAAATAAACTTTGCGTACCGAAATACATAACAGTAGCGGCTAAAAATAGTGAAAGTGAAATAAATAATATTTTCTTTCTTCCTAAATCATCGAGCCATTTTCCTGTGAATGGTCTACATAAAACAGATGAAATAAGAAAAACAGTTGCAACTAAACCAATTTCCTCAGGTTTTCCTTTTAGGCTGTCTATAACATAGACAGGCAGAGTAGTCATAAGCATGTAAAATGTTAAAAAGAGAAACAGACTACTAAAACAAGTTCCGAGGAAATCCTTCGTCCAAAGTTTTTCACTTTGCATCGTCATCCCTCCATATTAATGATCTAAATTTTTGATAATTTGTTGTAACAATTGAAAAGCTTCATGTAAGTCTTCTTCTTTAATACCTTCTAGCGTCTTTTCTTCAAAGGAATCAACTTCTTCTTGCCATACTGGAATCATTTTTAGTGCAGTATCAGATAATGAAATCAACTTTTCACGGCGATCTTTTCCTTCAGTACGAATAATCCAGCCCATCGTTTCCATACGTGTTAACGTACGAGTCATCGTTGGTGATTCAACATTTAAATATTGACATAATTCTGTTTGGGTACAAGATCCAGTTTGATTAATGCGGAAAATAACAGCCCATTGCGCACTAAATAATCCTGTTGGAGATACACGTTCATTAAATTTCTTCGTAAACTTACGAGAAGTTTGACTGACAATGTGGAAAAAATGTTGTTTTTCGTCCATGTATTTTGATCCTTTCAAATTAGTTACCTAGCTAACTATATACTTTTTTATAATAATTGTCTAGTAATAGACATGTTGAGTTATGTAAAAATTTCGTATAGGCTTTATGTTGAGAACGTACATTCTGTATGTTATTCTTTAAGTAAGTAAAGAATTTTCTTTCTATTAAATAGAATGGGGGAACTTGTGATGATTAAGCCTGCAACAATGGAGTTTGTTTCACTATCGAACGGAGAAACGATTGCGTATCAGGAAGTTGGAAGGCAAAATACAGAAATTCTTGTACTCATTCAYGGGAAYATGACATCGTCACAACACTKKGATTTAGTTMTTGARAARYTRCAAGATCAATACCATATTTACGCWMTTGATTTAAGAGGATTTGGCCAATCAACATATAATCAATCGATAGATTCATTACAAGACTTTGCAAGAGATGTAAAACTATTTATCGATCAATTAAAACTAGAAAAATTTTCATTAATGGGCTGGTCAATGGGCGGTGGTGTTGCGATGCAATTTACAGCGAATCATCCAACATTTGTCGAAAAGTTGATTTTAGTAGAATCAGTGGGAATGAAGGGATATCCAATTTTTAAAAAAGATATTAACGGGCAACCGATCGTATCAAGTTTAGTAAAGACGAAAGAAGAAATCGCACAAGATCCCGTACAAATTGCTCCAGTGCTAGATGCGATAAAAAATATGAATAAATTATATTACCGTACAGTATGGAATCTATTAATATATACACATAATCAACCTGAACCGGATCGTTATGAAAAGTATTTAGATGATATGTTAACGCAACGTAATTTCGTAGATGTGAATTATGCGCTCATTACATTTAATATTTCGGATGAACATAACGGGGTTGTAGAGGGAGAACATAACGGGGTTGTAGAGGGA
>NZ_JBFTMA010000223.1:0-5918 GCF_056396725.1 Bacillus sp. 05T31 | reverse complement strand
AGAAACATGGCTATCATACTTGGACGATCGGCTGGTATATAAGTGAGTTAATTCGTCATGCAGATCCAAAGGGCAGAAATCTGACTCAATTTTTCAATGAAGAAATTTCATGTCCCTTGCAAGCCGAAATGTATATTGGTATCCCATCTACCCTTCCGGATGAACGAATAGCGACTATTAAAGGAATCCAATCTATCTTTGATATATTTAAAAACTTCGGCTCCTTTCCTAAAAGCTTACTATGGGCATTTATGAATCCAAAATCATTAGCAAAACGTAGTATGGTTGATCCAAAAGGATTATTAGCCCATGATAATTTCAACAGAAGAGAATTACGAGAAGTAGAATTCCCATCTGGAAATGGTATTGGAGTAGTACGTGATATGGCCAAAATATATAGCGAATTTGCTAGTGGTGGTCCTCACTTAGGAATAATCCAACATACATTAGATGAATTGTCGAAACCACCTATCCAAACGAAAAATGGCTGGCGTGATGCTGTCCAAACCGTCGACACGGCATTTTCATTAGGGTTTTTCAAGCCGTTAACAACCGGTTCTAACTATGGAAATCCATCTTGCTTCGGTCATCCAGGTGCAGGTGGCTCCTTATGTTTTGCTGATCCAATTAATCGAGTCGGTTTTTCATATGCAATGACACGAGTTGGTATGCAAATGTTTGATGACCCTAGAGAAATAGCAATCCGTAAAGCTTTTTATAAAATAATTCTATAATTTCCGTTTAGATATATGAAAAAATGCTAGGAGGAAGATTATGAACGAGAACGAATTGTACGTTTATCACGTTGTTACTAGGAAAAAAATGAACCTCGGACAAATCATAAACTTTGACAAAAATCAAACTAATACCCTATATCACTTCTTTTTTGAAAGAGAACAATTAAAYTCTAMYGGWRAAGATKCCWTWMAAATTTTAAAMARTCATTATAMAARTGAMGRATTACATWTAAATAATGAAAATGCTMAAGTAGTTATGAATTATATRGATCAAACCATTAGAGCGATTAGAGAAACGATTGTGGAAATGGTTAGGCTGCAAGAATTTCCTGAATACCCGTCAAGGTTGTCTTGCTTATATGCTGCCAAAAGCTATGAAGATGCTTTGAAATGGAAAGCTTTATTTGATTCTTATAATCGAGATGTTTTACAGATTGTTAAACTACGAGTGATCGGTAGTTCTTTTGAAGGTGACGGAAATCTTTTACCGAAAGAAGATGGTATYCCTTTCGCTCAAAAAATGGAACAAGCTAGAGAGTATTGGAAAGGAAACGTTAGAAATGAACTTCCTGAGTTACTGATTAATGGGAGAATTGAAGTGGTGGAAATTATTGATGATTTTTCATCAATTAAAATTTAATTCCTGGTTAAATATTAAAGAATGGAGATTAAAATGATGAAAAAAGTGTACTTCAATCATGATGGTGGTGTAGATGATTTAATATCACTATTTTTACTACTCCAGATGGAAAATGTAGAACTTACAGGTGTTTCAGTTATTCCTGCAGATTGTTATTTAGAACCAGCAATGTCTGCCAGTCGTAAAATTATAGATCGCTTCGGCAAAAATAATATTGAGGTAGCAGCGTCCAACTCTCGTGGAAAAAACCCATTTCCAAAAGAATGGCGGATGCATGCATTTTATGTAGATGCTTTACCAATTTTAAATGAGTTTGGGAAAGTTGTTACACCTGCATCAAAAAAACCTGCACATCATCATTTAATAGAGACTCTCCTACAAACTGAGGAGAAAACTACTTTGTTATTTACCGGCCCTCTTACCGACCTTGCCCGCGCATTATATGAAGCGCCTGTAATCGAAGAAAAAATTGAACGTCTCGTTTGGATGGGCAGCACATTTCTTACTGCAGGAAATGTTCATGAACCTGAACACGATGGAACAGCCGAATGGAATTCATTTTGGGATCCCGAGGCAGTAGCTCGTGTATGGGCAGCAAAAATAAAAGTTGATTTAGTTACGCTAGAAAGCACAAATCAGGTTCCGCTGACATTAGACGTACGCAAACGCTGGGCAAAAGACCGTAAATTTATTGGTGTCGATTTCCTTGGTCAATGTTATGCGATGGTCCCCCCTCTCGTTCACTTTTCAACTAACTCTACTTACTATTTGTGGGATGTATTAACCGCTGCGTTTGTTGGGAAAGCTGATCTTGCAAAGGTACAAGTGATTAAAAGTATTGTTCATACATACGGACCTAGTCAAGGACGTACAGTGGCAACTGATGATGGGCGACCTATAAATGTCGTTTATGATGTAAAACGTGATGTATTTTTCAACTATATAACTGAATTAGCAAAGAAAGCTTCTACTTGAAATTCTATCTATACGAAAAATAAATAAAGTCGTATAACTTCAGATGATGAGCCTGTAAAAAAAATTCAAATTGGTTGCGACTTAATATTTACTTATTAAAAGGAGTATTGAATTAACTTTCAATACTCTTTTTGTGCAATTATATTATATTTGATCAAAATAAGCGTTAATTTGATTAGAGTTGTATTTTACAGATTATTCATTTCATAACCATTTACAAAAAACGTTATTGTTTCTAATTCATCTTCATTTAATTCTCTATCTATGTCTCGTTTATACGATGCCTTTATATTCTCTTCATCGCCTTTATGAGTTTCCGTATAAGTTCCTACTGTTTTTAGCAAATGAACTTCTTGTAAAAACTCATCCCTAATTATAGCTGTCCCATGGGAAAGAATATATGTCTCAGCATCAAATGCCTCTAACTCTTCTACTAATTTAAACGTTCGTTTCGTCGTATAGTTCCACTTAGAAGAAAAAATATTTGCATAAATACAATCTCCTAAAAACAATATCTTTTCTTCTTTAATATACATAACAACAGAGTCATGTGAATGGTCTCCGCCCACATGCTTTAACACACATGTCACATCACCAAGGTCTAATTCAAGTTGCTTCTGAAAGGTTAAGGTCGGCGGAATAATTTGAATATTTCTTGGTTGTTCACTGAACTCTTTTTTTATACAGTCCGCACAAAATTCAATTTCTGTGCCTTCTTTTACTCGTGTGTCCAACGCGTCATCTGTCCATTTATAAGAAACTAGTTTCTGCATCTCTCTTTTCGTTTCAGAATGCGCAATAGATAATGCACCTTGTAGTACAGGTAATCCAAAAATATGATCCCAGTGCCAATGCGTTAATGCTACAAAATCAGGATTTGAGATATTTTGCTCTTTTAGCATTTCTAAAAACAATTGTGCATGTGCTTCTGAATTACCTGCATCTATCATCAAAGTCTTTTCTTTTCCAACTACCATTCCTAAGACAGGTCTATCGGTCTCGGAAACAGGTGTCATATACCAAAATGAGTTTCCTATTTTTTTAATTTGCTGCATAACTATTGCCTCCATTTTATGAGTGTGTAACAATTTCCAGCCGAGAAAATTCTTTATTTTGTATTTTGATTACTAATAAATAACAATGTCAGAAATAAAATTCTTCTACATTTTTTATTATCTAGTGAAATACAAATACTAATKTTGACAARGGAATCCTTTCTCAACATTTGTTACTTTTAATCTATTTTACGCTACGAATTTACATTTAAATTATATTATAATTTGTATAAATGAGATACATTTTACAATATCGAAGGAGTGTTGAACCATGAATGCAAAGGAAACAATCATTCCCTATTTCGGTAATGTGTTAACAGGTAAAGAGTTGATCAATCAATGAATTTAATGAGGAGGGCTACCATGTTATCAGCTGAATAAAAGCAGCAACTATACAGTTGCTGCTTCCAACATTTCTTTTTGTATTTCAACACGTTTGATTTGGTGAGGGTCTTTAGAAAGAATTTTAAATACATATCCTTCGCTATTTACTGTTTGCCCTTCTTGGATATCATAATTCTGCATCAGAATCCAACCACCAATCGTGTCAACATCACTATCATTCATATGTAATCCTAGTAAATCATTTAATTCGCTAATTAATACTTTACCTTCTACGACAATATGTCCTTCATTCATTTGCTGGATGGGCGGACGCTCATCTTCATCGTATTCATCACGTATTTCTCCTACAATCTCTTCCAGTATATCCTCAATGGTTACAATACCAGCCGTACCACCGTATTCATCATATAACACAGCCAACGGAATACGTTTCTTTTGCATTTGTAGTAAAAGATTATGTATTGGTATGGTCTCAATTACTTCAATTACTGGACGCGTATACGATTGAATAGAACTGAATTCTTTTGTTTCCTTATTCATATAACGAATAAAGAAGTCTTTCACATTCACCATGCCAATGATTTCATCTTTATCTTCCCCAAATACTGGGTAACGTGTATACTTTTCATCACGGATTATTTTCATATGGTCTGCTAAAGAATTATCTACATGTAGCCCTATAATTTCTGTACGAGGGACCATGATTTCTTTCGCAATACGATTATCAAATTCAAAAATATTATTTACATATTTGTATTCAGCTTGATTAATTTCTCCACGTTCATAACTTTCAGAAAGAATCAATCGTAATTCTTCTTCTGTATGTGCTACATCATGCTCTGATGCAGGTTTTAAGCCGAACATTCCTGTTATCATCCTTGCAGAGCCATTTAACAAGCGAATAAACGGATACATGATTTTGTAGAACCAGATAAGCGGAGCCGAAAGTAATAAAGTAACCTTCTCAGCCTTTTGAATCGCGAATGTTTTTGGTGCTAATTCACCAACTACAACATGTAAGTACGTCATAATAGTAAAAGCAATTCCTAAAGATAATACACCTGCAATGGAAGGATTGATGTTCCACTTATCAAATAAAGGATGTAAAAGTCTCTCAATCGTTGGTTCACCTAGTGCCCCGAGTCCCATTGCTGTAACTGTAATCCCTAATTGACAAGCTGACAAATWCTCATCCAAGTTTGATGTCACTTTCTTAGCTGCCAGCGCACCTTTCTTTCCTTCTAATACAAATTGATCAATCTTTGATCCTCTTACTTTTACAATAGCAAACTCAATTGCTACGAAAAATGCAGTACATGCGATTAAAACCACTACCATGATTAAATTAAATATGTCCAACTAATTCCCTTAGCTTCCTTGAAACTAAAGGATTCACCTCCTGATATATTTTCTCTTTCCAGACCTACTTCATACACATTGACATGAGATTGTATAAAATCTACATTCTCAAAATGATGAGGGGTACTCTGAGAAAATCGAGGTCATTTAGCCACCTATCCGAGTCAACATCTGAGTCCAATACATTTCCACCGCCTTGATTAAATTATCTATATGTTAGCATGAGAAATAAATCCCAGTCAACGTTTACATTTTGTATACCCTGAAATTCAAACAAAAAGCTTCTCTTTCCTGTTACATAAAACCTCTTAATGTGTGCATCAAACACTATAACATTTCCTTCGCTTCCACTAACTATATTATTTTTTTGTTCATTATTTACATTCCTTCTCACATTAAAAATAAAGCGAAGAAACATTTATCAATCTTTTTTTAAAATATTTTGACACACATATTAGTAATAACTAATACGATTGTTCAACTCAAATGATTTAGATGTGAAAGCGAAGTT
Source organism: Bacillus sp. 05T31 (assembly GCF_056396725.1). Classification (NCBI taxonomy): domain Bacteria; kingdom Bacillati; phylum Bacillota; class Bacilli; order Caryophanales; family Bacillaceae; genus Bacillus; species Bacillus sp. 05T31. The sequence goes on along the minus strand of NZ_JBFTMA010000223.1, from coordinate 296 downwards.
CATACATGGCTTTACCGATAAAATAATGTTACAAATGCTTCAATGTATCATAGGTGGGGAAAAACAGTTTCTTATTTAAATGTCATCCTCTTCTTGTTTTTCAAAATCACTCCATGTCCACTTGGTCCAATCATTATTTACTTTCCCTACAGTTATCAAATTCACATTATTTAATTCAATCGCTTTGGCTAAACTTTGAAAGAATATGCTCTCACTCGGTTTTTGATCATCACTTATATCAGGATGTTCCCATTCTTCTGTTTGATAAAATAGATTTGGTTTAAATTCTGCATTGG
>NZ_JBFTMA010000222.1:0-5923 GCF_056396725.1 Bacillus sp. 05T31 | reverse complement strand
CATATACATAAGCATCTTTCTGCTCTTTATGTACATCAACCTTCGAATGCTCTGCAAGCTGACCCGCATTTAGCAAAGAAAAAATAATGAGCGCTTCTAGTGACATTTTGTTTTACCACTCCTTTCTATTTGTTATACATTTATCATACCGCTTACATGTGATTTCCGTATGAACTCGAAAAGGAGATTACAACAAAAAGGTTACAGGAATACGAATGCACGCTATAATAACCATTAAATAGGAGGTTGTTTCATTTTGACAATAAACCAAATGGTTCAGTTAGGCAGTGCATTTATGCTGTTTATTACTTCAGCACTTATGAGTTGGTATCAAGGGAGTAATTTAATAGATTATCCTGATGAATGGAAATATAGCGCTAAGTTTACGAATTATTTTAAAGGGTACTTTTCACATTATGACGATATTTATCAAATCGATTTCTTTATATATGCGGCAAAATTTTATCCCGGGGCATTTGTCGTTATGCTAATTAGCTTACTTTACATGCTCATATTAATTCTTCATATTCTATTTAAAAGAAATCATGAGGTAATTTAAATGCATACATAAAAACCCCGAACGATAGACTTTTCAGCCTACCATTCGGGGTACTATTTGTTTTAAATTCTTTTCTGATTAGTAACGAATTAAGAAATATTTCTTCTTACCGCGGCGAATGATTGTGAATTTACCTTCGATGCGGTCGTTTTCTGTTACAACGTAGTCTAACGCTTGTGTACGCTCACCGTTTACGTAGATTGCACCGTTAGTTACATCTTCACGTGCTTGACGTTTAGATGGTGAAATTTTGCTTTCTACAAGTAAGTCGATTAATACTGTATCTTCTGCAGTACGTTCTACAGATGGTACGTCTTTGAATCCTTGCTCGATTTCGCTTGCAGTAAGTTCTGCTACAGAACCGCTGAATAATGCAGCTGAAATTTTAATTGCTTGCTCTAACGCTTCTTCGCCGTGAACAAGTTTTGTCATTTCAGATCCTAATGATTTTTGTGCTGCACGTTTTTCTGGTGCTTCAGTTACTTGCTTCTCAAGCTCAAGAATTTCTTCATGAGATAAGAATGTGAAGTATTTTAAGTATTTAACTACATCGCGGTCATCTGTATTGATCCAGAATTGGTAGAACTCGTAAGGAGTTGTTTTCTCTGGGTCTAACCAAATTGCGCCGCCCTCTGTTTTACCAAACTTCGTACCATCAGATTTTGTAACTAGCGGAATTGTTAAACCGAATGCTTTCGCATCTTCTTCTGATTTACGGATTAATTCAAGACCAGCTGTAATGTTACCCCATTGGTCACTACCACCGATTTGAAGACGGCAATTGTATTGTTGGTATAAGTTTAAGAAGTCGTATGATTGTAAAATCATGTAACTAAACTCAGTAAATGAAATACCAGTTTCTAAACGAGATGCTACTGTATCTTTTGCTAACATATAGTTTAAACCGAAGTTTTTACCGATATCGCGTAAAAATGTAATTACATCTAAGTTACCAAGCCAGTCATAGTTGTTAGCCATCGTTGCTGGGTTGTCCACGTTTTCAAACTCTAAGAAGTTTGAAAGTTGGTTTTTAATGCTTTCCGTGTAGTAAGCAACTGTATCTTTCGTATTTAATGTACGCTCTGCTTTTTTACCACTTGGGTCACCGATCATACCAGTACCACCGCCAACAAGTGCGATTGGTTGGTGACCAGCTAATTGGAAACGACGTAACATTAATACTGGTAACATATGACCGATGTGTAAGCTATCCGCTGTCGGATCGAAACCACAGTATAATTTAACGCTTTCTTTTTCTAATAATTGCTCAAGGCCCTCAGCATCTGTTTGCTGGTTAATTAGACCGCGAAATTCAAGATCTTGTAAAATACCCATATCCTACATACTCTCCTTTAAGTTCATTACTGGCGTGAAGGTTGAAAACATAAAAAAATCGCCCCTTTAAATAAGGGACGATTTTGATCATCGCGTTACCACCCTAGTTGCAGACAAAAAAAGCCTACCACCTTATTTACATAACGGCTTAGCACCGTCTTTTCCCTTTTGAATACAATTCAATCGAAAAAAGATGCTCTAGGGGCGTAATTCGCGATCATCTATGTGCTGATTTTCACCGGCCATCAGCTCTCTAAAACAGGGAAATGATCACTACTTCTCCCTTTCCACGCTCAATTATTCATATACTTTTCTTTATACCATCATTTATATAGGCGTGTCAAATAGAGGTATGAGTTCTTTTCCTACCAATCCTTTATAAAGTCGCAAGGAATATCGTAATAAGAGAAATAACTGGAACACCAACTAATAACGACACATGAAACACAACCGATAAATCATTCCCAATCGTCGCTTCCACAGGATCTTTCGCTGGAGAAGCAAGAAATCCAAGTAATCGATCGAAGTGGCTTACCGTTTTTGGAAAATCCGGTATTTCTACATGATCGCTATCTAAATGCTGCTTTAATTTATATTCATTCTTAAAAGGATTTTCGCTCAATTTCATCCACCTCCAGCAATTGTTTCAATTTCTTTATCCCGTTATGAAGTCTCGACTTCACTGTTCCAACAGGAATATCTAGTACCTCTGCAATTTCTTTTTGCTGCATATCATGATAATAAGAGAGAATCAGGACCGCTCGCTGTTCTTTAGGAACTTTCAAAATTGCTTCTCTTACCGTAAGCCGGTCTTCGTGGGAAAAATCTACCTCTTGCACTGGTACTAAAAACGGTAAGAGCGAACGCCACTTTTTTCTTCTATTTAATTTATTAATCATAAGACGATAACCGATTTGAAATAAATACGTTTTAATTTTTCCTTTTCGGGTTTCATACATATGTTTCTTACGCTCTAGAGTCAAAAACGTATCTTGAACGAGATCTATACTCAGTTGTTCATCACGATTAAATCGATATAAAAATGTATATAGCGCTGGTTTGATTAAAACATATAGTTTTTCTCCAGCTTGCTTATCTCCATTTTGGTACGCAAGCATGAGCTCCTCCTCAATCCCAATCTGCGCCATTTTTTTTGATCTCCTTTATTCCTTTTAACGTTAATGAAATACGGGAAATTAAATATGCACTTGCGACAATGACCCATGCTTGTGACTGATTCGTAAAAAATTGAACATATGGGTTTTGAATCGTATGGCCGGTTGAAACTAAAATATTTAACGCCAGCACACATATACATGCATACACTGCAAGACAGACCGAAATTGTATCAAATACATTCCAACGAAAATATATTTTTGTTTTTGTAAAATCAATTTTATTTCCATTTTTTCGTACAATACACTTCTTATCAAACGGAATAAGGATTGAAAAAATAACAATCATAATAATCCCAACTGTAATCATTGAAATTTTAAATCCAATTGGTATAGGTAATAACATACCACAAGAAAACACAACTATAATTCCAATTAAAGCAAAAGTCAGCATCAATTTATTAGACATAAAAAAGCCTCCCTCATCTATTCTTTCATAAATGTATACAGACGAGGAAGGCGCTTCGTTCAAATATTATTTTATTTTTTTTATGATTCTCGCAGGATTCCCGCCAACTACTACATTATCTGGCACATCTTTCGTTACAACAGCGCCAGATGCGATGACAGCATTATCTCCAATTGTTACGCCCGGATTAATAATCGCTCTTCCGCCAATCCATACGTTATCGCCGATTGTAACTGGTTTTCCGTATTCTGATCCGCTTATGCGCTCTACTGGATCAAGTGGATGTGTTGCTGTATAAATGTGAACACCTGGAGCTAACATACAGTTCACTCCGATTGTCACCGGGCATACATCTAAAATCGTACAATCAAAGTTCGCGTAAAAATTTTCGCCCACGTGAATGTTATAGCCGTAATCACATCTGAAAGAAGATTCAAGATGAATGTTATCTCCAGTCGTTCCGAATAGTTCTTTTACGATTTCGCTACGCTCTTTTAATTGTACTTCTGGCGTTTCATTTAATTTTCTCGTTAATATACGTGCTTGCTCTCTCTCTTGTACTAAAACAGGATCAGCTGGTATGTACATTTCTCCTAGTATCATCTTTTCTTTTTCTGTTTTCATTATACTACCCCCTTTAACTTATATATATAAGTTAATAATACCATAAAAAAGGTCTGAACGTCATTTCGTTCAGACCTTTCCTCTTAATCTTCCATCGTCGAYAARTCRCCTGTTGGTAAGTTTAATTCCCACGCTTTTAATACGCGGCGCATAATTTTACCACTTCTCGTTTTCGGTAATTTATCTCTAAATTCAATTTGTCTTGGCGCTGCATGAGCTGCTAGGCCTTTCTTYACAAATTGACGAATCTCTTCTTTTAATTCATCAGATGGTTCGTAKCCYRCKCGAAGCGCGATAAATGCTTTAATGATTTCTCCGCGYACTGGATCAGGAATACCAATTACACCAGCCTCTGCAACAGCAGCATGCTCGATTAATTTGCTTTCTACTTCAAACGGACCAACTCGCTCACCTGACGTCATAATTACATCATCAATACGCCCTTGGAACCAGAAGTATCCATCTTCATCCATATAAGCAGAGTCACCTGATACGTACCAATCTCCCGGCATAAAGTAAGATTCATACTTTTGCTTGTTATTCCAGATTCCACGCATCATCGCTGGCCAACCTTTACCAATTGCTAAGTTACCCATTGTGTATGGAGGAACTTCATTTCCTTCATTATCAACAATCGCTGCTTTCACACCTGGAATTGGTTTACCCATTGAACCTGGACGGATTTCCATACAAGGGTAGTTACAAATAACTTGTCCACCTGTTTCTGTCATCCACCACGTATCATGAATACGAAGTCCAAATGCGTTCATACCCCAGCGAATTACTTCTGGATTTAACGGTTCACCAACGCTTAATACGTGACGAACTTGTGATAAATCATATTTTTTAATTGCATCTTGTCCAGCTCCCATTAACATACGGAATGCTGTTGGTGCACTATACCAAACTGTTACACCGTAATCTTGCAGTGCTTCATACCACGCTTCTGGACTAAATCTCCCGCCTAAAATAACATTTGATGCCCCTACTAACCACGGTGCGAAAATACCGTAAGCTGTTCCAGTTACCCAGCCTGGGTCAGCTGTACACCAATATACATCATCTTCTTTTAAGTCCAGTACCCATTTCGCTGTTTGATAGTGCTGAACCATTGCGTTTTGTGCATGAAGGACGCCTTTTGGCTTACCAGTAGAACCAGATGTGTAATGAAGAATTAAACCGTCTTCACGGCCTAACCATTCGATATGTAATTCTTTTGAAGCTTGTTCAAATAAAGGATTGAACGCTACCGTTTTACCGCCTTCTTCTGCATTGTCTCCAACAAGAAAGACTGTTTTTAAAGCTGGTAAATCATTTAATGGTATGCGCTCTAACAATTCAGGAGTTGTAATTAACACCTTCGCTTCGCTATCTTCTAAACGATCGCGTACTGCGCCTTCCATAAATGCTTCAAATAATGGTCCAACAATTGCCCCTAATTTCACTGCACCAAGAAGTGCGAAATATAATTCTGGGGAACGCGGCATAAAAATAAAAACGCGATCGCCTTTCTCAACATCGCCATAGTTTTTCAGGACATTTCCTGCTTTATTAGAAAAATCCTTCATTTCCTTAAACGTATATTTCTCTTTTCGCGATCCATCTTGATAATAAAGTGCTACTTTATTCTTTCGATCGGATTTCGCATGCTTATCAATTGCCTCATACGCCATATTCACTCGGCCTGTTTCATTCCAAGTAAAATTTTTATTAACCTCTTCCCAGTTAAAATTCGCGTATGCCTCTTCATAATTCGGCAAATTATTTTCTCCTTTAATGACAGGAAGCGTTTCCACTTTCATACTTTACATCCCCCTCCTA
>NZ_JBFTMA010000221.1:0-5932 GCF_056396725.1 Bacillus sp. 05T31 | reverse complement strand
GTGTTGTATATGCTTCGYAAAAGATTTRYACGCGAGAAAATGGAAGTCTCWCTTTCTGAYATCGTAAAAGTRTTTATCTTCTTATTACTTACGYTATATTTATATAAAAACTTAGGTATTTTATTTGCAGGTGCAAAAGAAGCGTTCCAACCTGATTTTGTCGTTCGAAATATTACACAAGTTAAACGAAGTGCATTAGCAGCAGCCTTTTTCGTTCCTACTTTTTTACTTATTGGTTCACTAATTGCCAATCGTTACCGTAGTCAATTTCCCGGGCAACCAGCTAATGATAAAAGGTTAGAAAACTTCTTAGATGAACATGGTGGGAACGTACTTAGTCATTTAGGTTTTTTAGGAGATAAACAGTTCTTCTTCAGTAGTGACGGAAAAGCACTTCTTCTCTTTTCAATTACTGGAAAACGTCTTGTTGTACTCGGTGATCCAATTGGTGATCCATCCTCTTACCGCACTGTGTTGCAAGAATTTTTAGCTGAAGCTGATCGATTTGGGTATATTTGCGTATTCTATCAAATTGAAAGCAAATGGATGAGTTTATACCACGATTTCGGCTACAACTTCTTTAAACTTGGCGAAGAGGCTGTCGTTGATTTAAATACGTTTACAATAACAGGAAAAAAACGTGCTGGTATGCGAGCTACTTTCAACCGTTTTGAACGAGAAGGTTATACATTCTCTATTCATAAGCCACCATTCTCAGACGAATTATACGAGGAATTAAAGAAGGTGTCTGATGCTTGGCTCGGCGGAAAAAAAGAGAAAGGATTTTCACTTGGGTACTTCGATCGTGAGTATATTAGTCGTGCCCCTATCGCTACATTATCTGATGCAGAAGGAAAAATCATTGCATTCACAACCTTTATGCCAGTATATCAAAGTGGCATATTATCTGTTGATTTAATGCGTTATTATCCAGATGCCCCTAGCGGAATTATGGATGCAATTTTTATCCACTTATTCCACTGGGCAAAAGAAAATGAATACCATTCCTTTAATATTGGTATGGCGCCACTCTCAAATGTCGGTTTATCAACGCAATCATTCTGGTCTGAACGAGTTGCTGCTGCAATATTTAATAACGTTCGTTACACATATAGCTTCAGCGGTTTACGACATTTCAAAGAAAAATACAAACCTGCATGGAGTGGAAAATATTTAGCATTTCGAAAGAATCATTCTTTACCAATTACAATGCTCTCTGTAACAAAATTAATAGGAAAACGAAAAAACAGCTAAGTACTTAGCTGTTTTTTCGTTTTTGCACTTGTATACTAAACTCCTTTTCATACTTCTTACTATTTATATAGAAATCCCCCCATATTTTATATGTTCCTTCTTCTGGAAATGTAATACGATATTGTAATTGCTCATCCGTATCAACAGGAATCGCATATAAAAAATGTTCCCTCGTTTCATCAATGATATATAGAGCGTTGACTTCACCTCTCCCTGAATTTAATTTCAGCTTTTCTCCCTTTTTCGCTTGAAACTGAAATGTTAATGTCGCTGCCTCATTCGGATGTAATGCACCAAATAAAAGAGACACTTGATGCTCTCCTATATTTTTTGTAAGTACAGTATCGACAGGTAGTTTCTTTTTATTCTTGTCCTTGTTTTTCTCCTTTTTTTCTTCACCAAAATCTTTCTTAGAAAATGATTCCACGGACTTGTTTTCATCTTCATACAAAAATATCGTGTACTCTTCACCTTTTGCTACATTTGAAGATAGCTTATACGATCCATTCCCGGCAAATATAGGCTTCGTTTGTTGTATGTTTTTCAAATTCCCATCCACTATCACTGCTCGAATTTGATCGTTCACACCACGAACTTCATTATTCATTTTATTTAGCAATTGAAACGAAATATCAACTTTTTCATTTCCCTTTTTATTTTTTACATCCCATTTCACTTCTTGTACATCTCCGGTCGTTTCTTCAGTTTCTTGATATTTTTTTATGTAAAATCCTCCTGCCACAATAAGTACTAGTGCAATAAGCCCAATGACAAGATTTTTCAAAATATCACCWACCATTTTTATTGTCTTTATCCATGCAAAACTTCTTAAATATATATTCTAGATTATGATTTATGAAATCCTGCTCTTTTGCACATATTACAAATAAAAAAGATTTTAATTGAAAGGAGTCGTAGTGTATAATGCAAATGATATTGATTTCTATCAATACATTATAAGGAGGATTTTTCATGAGTGTACATATTGAAGCAAAACAAGGCGAAATTGCTGAATCTATTCTATTACCTGGTGATCCATTACGTGCAAAATATATTGCTGAAACATTTTTAGAGGATGTTACTTGTTATAATAACGTGCGTGGCATGTTAGGTTTCACTGGAACTTACAAAGGAAAGCGTGTATCTGTTCAAGGTACAGGCATGGGTGTTCCTTCTATTTCTATTTATGTAAACGAATTAATTCAAAGCTACGGAGTTAAAAATTTAATTCGCGTTGGAACTTGCGGTGCGATTCAAAAAGACGTAAAAGTACGTGACGTTATTATTGCGATGACGGCTTGTACAGATTCTAATATGAACCGCTTAACATTCCCAGGTTTTGATTTTGCTCCTGCTGCAAACTTTGATCTTTTAAAGAAAGCTTACGATGCTGGAACAGAAAAAGGATTACACGTTCGTGTTGGTAACGTATTAACAGCAGATGTATTTTACCGCGAAAGCATGGACATGGTTAAAAAACTTGGAGATTATGGTGTACTAGCAGTAGAAATGGAAACAACTGCTCTTTATACATTAGCAGCGAAATACGGTGTAAATGCGTTATCTGTATTAACAGTAAGCGATCACATTTTCACTGGTGAAGAAACAACATCTGAAGAGCGACAAACTACATTTAACGAAATGATTGAAATCGCTTTAGATGCAGCAATTCAACAATAATACATTAAAGAACTCGTCATACGTCTGTCGAGTTCTTTTTATGTGACTTTTTATTAAAAACTACTTTCAGAAGAGACAGATTTTCTCCTCTACTTTTTTGTAACGTTTGTTATAATTAAGAAATCATTTACAGTATTTCTCACAAGAGGTGACGCAGTGAAAAACAGAAGTATCGTCTTTAAACTATTTTTATTAACATCAACATTATTTACAATCATATTCCTCCTTTTTTTCTTAGGACAATCTCTATTTTTAGAGAAATTTTATATTAATAAAAAAGTAAAAACAGTTCAAACTGCTTTTGAGAAGTTCGTAAATACTTACGAAGAAAGTGGTAAAACTTATGAGGAAATTCGAAAACTAAAAAAAGAATTTCATGATAAAACAAATGCTGAAATGCAGTTTTTAAATACGAACGGCATTATTAAAAGTGACAATAATTTCTACATTGATGTAATTAATCCTAAAAATAATAAAGCATATTCCATTCCACTCAATAATGTTTTAACGCCAGAAGAATATAATAAATTCGAAAACTTAGGATTGAAAAAAGATGGGATGATAAACGTCGTCGGTTTTGTACAAGATTCCACCATAACACCACTAGAATTGACAACAAACTATAATCGATGGCAAAACGAAAATGTCAACTCAGATTTTCAATCCATTAATGGAAACCCTGCTAAAAATAGACTTACAAGCCGATCCAAAACTGTGACTCAAATTGAGTTTACTGGTATCGTATCTAAGTTACAGCTTCCATCCAAAGCAGATGTTCGTCTTGCAAATGATTTTGAAACATTACAAGCCGTTCAATATTTTGCAGAGATTATTAGAAATGGCACTGCTAACTCACACCAATTAAACACTTATATAATAGATGGTGGAGAGAATATAAAAAATAGTATCTTTGTAAAACCTATTGTGGAAAATGGAAAAATTACAGAATACGCTTTTGCGATAGCATCTTTACAACCTGTTAATGAAGCGATGCTCGTTTTAAAAGATTATTATGTCTATGCCTTAATTATCGTGTTTCTCGTTATTATTTTGTTATCCTTCTACTACTCAAAAATCATTGTTAAACCATTAATTAAGATAAATCGTGTTACAAAAAAAATGGCCAACTTTGATTTTAGCGAGAAGTTACCTGTTACGGCAGACGATGAAATTGGCGGGTTATCAAGTGGTATTAATACACTCTCTGTCAATTTAAAAGATCGAATCGACCGATTAAATGTTGCCAATACAAAATTACAACAAGATATTGAACGCGAACGTCAATTGGAAAAAACGAGAAAAGAATTCATTTCTGGTGTATCTCATGAATTAAAAACACCACTTAGTGTTATTCGTAGCTTCGCTGAAGGTATTCAAGATGGCGTAAGTAAAGATACGACATATTATACAAATGTTATTTTGGAAGAGACAGATAATATGAACAGGCTCATTGTTGAAATGTTAGAATTAGCAAAACTAGAATCAGGTACGTACAAACTAGAAATGTCGACATTCTCGATCGGTGAATTAATTCAACAAGTCTATACGAAATTATTATTTAGCATGGAGGAAAAACATTTACAAGTGGACATCCATGCTGACTCTTCTCTATTTGTTAAAGCAAATCGTAGCCGTATTGAGCAAGTCGTTGTAAACTTACTTAGCAATGCAATTCGATATACTCCAGATGGTGAAAAAATACACGTCTCTGTTATAGAAACGGAAGATACAGTGAAAATCAAAATTGAAAACACAGGTAATCCTATTCCAGAAGAAAGCCTTGAAAAAATTTGGGACCGCTTCTACCGTTTAGACGCTTCTCGTAGCCGTCATACTGGGGGTACTGGCCTTGGGTTATCCATTGTGAAAAACATTTTAGATCTCCATCACGCTGAATACGGCGTGTATAATACCACTAATAGCGTTGTATTTTATTTTAATTTACAAAAAGTAAAAGAAGTCAAATAATTTGTCTTAATTTCACTAGGAGTTCACATGAAATTCACACTCTCCCTTTATAGTAAGAAACAAGTTAATCCTTTCCTTTACACATATAAAAGAGGAGAGTGCGTGAAATGAAACAAGCAGGACAACCTATTCAAAATGAAAAACAATTAGAAACTATCAAAAATATACTTTTACAATCTTCGAAAMGTGATGGCTTATTATTCGTATTAGCTGTAAATTCTGGCTTAAAAGTAAGTGAAATCTTACAATTAAAAGTTAGTGATGTAATCGATGAAGACGAAAATGTTCGCCATTCCATTTTATTTTACAATGAAAAAGTAAAGAAACATAAATGGTTTGCTGTAAATGAAGACTTACAGCACGCAATCGAAGACTACATGAAAGAACGTAAAACTTGGAAACGTAATGAACCATTATTAAAGTCTCAAAAAGGAACAAAGTCTATTACGAGACAACATGCATGGTACATTTTAAACAAAGCTGCAAAAGAAGTTGGATTAGAAGGGATTAGCTCACATACACTTCGAAAAACTTGGGGCTATTGTGCATACAAATCAGGTGTTGATATTGCATTTTTACAACACTTCTTTGATCACAGTACTCCATCCAAAACTTTAAAGTATATCGGTATTGCTTAATAACTCTTATACATAAAAAGGTTACCATTTGTAAATTTGGTAACCTTTTTTATGTTTCATATTCTCTTTTCTTGTCTCTCCTATACTGTAGTGGTACTCTAATAGTAAGGGGGAGAAATTATGAACACATTAACAATTGAATTACCRAAAGAAACGGCTGAAAAACTTGATTTATTAAAGAAATCTTATGAAAAGAAAACAGGTGCTACAATTTCTGAAAGCACTCTCGTTCAAACACTTATCTCAAAGGAATTTATCCAAGCGATAACTCCTTTTGATTTACAACAAATCATCAATGGAAAAGAACAGCAGTAATGAAGTGACCCCTAAAAGTTAGACACGGTTATTTCATTAGGCAACTTGATCCAAATGAGTCCGGTATTGTACCGGGC
>NZ_JBFTMA010000220.1:0-11240 GCF_056396725.1 Bacillus sp. 05T31 | reverse complement strand
GCTTTTGCTAGCTGCTTCTTTTATTTATGAAAAAAAGAAATTTCCATTCAAAATTAGATTCTACACTGTATGAAGACTTATTAAATTCTTTAATTCTTTCAAAATCACTCGTATATTCTTAACCAAATTTATTCTCTTGCAAGAAAAAACTTCCCTTACTTAACTCTTCTAGTTCTAAATCTTCTTCATCAATATCTATCCCATAATTATAAAAATGATATTCTTTTACTACATTTTCATCTACACCAACTACAAGCAACACATCATTACGGTCTATAATTATAAATACTTTCATTCCTCATTTTTTATGCCGTCACCCCTCAATTTATGTAAAAATATGTTATAATTTTTCTATAATTTTATAGAAAGGAGCAATTGCATGTCATTAGAATTATTTCAGTTTGTTTTTAGTCAAGTTATTACAGGAATCGGCGTATATTTTACATATAAATCTTATAAGCAAGCTAAACAAAAGGCCACACATCGAAATTCAGAAGACACCTTTGAAATAATAGACTTTGAGATTTCATCTACCGATAAAAAAATTAAGCAAGTACTAAATTTCATTCCTTCTTTAATTGCTTTATTTTTTTGTGCATTTATAGCTAATTCACTATATAATAATTTGTCTATTATTCAAAACTCTCCATTAATCTCTTTTGACGAAAGAGAAACTATACTTTCTATTATTGCACGAGTTATATCTAATGGATTGCAAACGTTTGGTTTGTTTATTTATGCATTCATCATTTTGTATTCCATATTTTTTATTATTAAGTATTCATTGTTACAAAGGCCTTTTAAATTTATTAGTACACCCATCCAAATTCTTTTTTGTATTGCGACAATATTTTTAACTTATAATATAGCCGAGATTTCATTAAAAATTGAGTTGGGAAACTTGCTCGCAAGCTCAATAAAGAATACGCAAGTTACACCACTTAATGATTTATCTTCCATACTATCAACTATGTCTCCCATCTTAATATTGGGGCAAATCGTTATTTCTATGTTTTTCTTTGTAGAATTAATGAAAAACTTTCATACAAATCAACAATTCTTAACTTCTGACTTAAAAAAGGATGGATTCAAAATTCCCCTAACTTTTATTTTGTTAACATATTTCATAATTTTCCACACCCCCATTTAATTAAAAGGGGTGTTATCCTGCTTTTTTTCTATTAAATACATATCTTTTTTATACTCATTCTCTTCATATTCAAATCATAGTAAAAACTAATTACATTGAATGCTAGGAAAAAATCCTAGTATTTTTTTGATTTCTCTAATATCAGTCGGTCCTTTCCATTTCTCCTCACTTTCCCACTTCTTTTTAAGCTTTCCAACATAAGTAAAGCTACGATCATACATAATACTAATTCCCTTTTGATTCATACGATACGGTTCCCCTCCGTTCAATCTATTTACTTATGAATGGATTATTTTTTTAATTTCTAATATGCAATAGTGCATATTTCGTACTTTCAATTTTTACACATGCAATAATTTTTTTATAAAAATACAAAGTATTAGTAAGGATGATTTATATGAACAAATTCCGAAAGAAGATTATTAAATCGTTACAAACATTTTGGGGAGGCTTAGCATTCGGTATATTAATTTTTGCTATCTTCTTAATTATGGATTTAACAGATACGCCTTTAAATACATTAAGCTGGAGAGACTGGATAGGTTTTGCAATAGGCGCATCCATTATATCTGTAGGGATATTTACTTTAAGTAAATTGGATTTAAAATAAATTTTCCGTCAATACTGTATATAGACTGTATGCCATAACTCATTTGAAGTAGTTTTCTCTGTATCTCCTTGTATTGAGCAGTTAGCTTTTGCTTGCTGCTCTTTTATTTACGAAAAAAGATGAGGTTCTTTATAATAATTCTCCCTTATTTCTCAATATAAAGATACTCGGATTTTTGTTAACAATCTTTTACTAATTGAAAAAATCTATAAAGTTGATGATGAATTGAAGTTTTTGTTTATAAATTTATCCTCGTTAAAACAAAAAGAGATGTCCTAGTACCATATCTAGGACATCTCTCCATTTTACTCAACTTATACATAACTTATCTAAATCTCTAGATCCTATACAGCTCTAACAATTAAACAATCATTAAATATATCTTCTACCTAAAACATAGTATTATCATTAGCCGCCTCATTTGGAATCTCTTGAATTACATCCCAGTGTTCGACAATCTTACCATCCTTTATACGAAATATATCCACTATAGCAACTCCCTTATCTTGAGAGTTAGCACGAGAATGTACATGAAGAGCAACTGTATCTCCTTCAGCTACTACACGTTTAATTTCTGCAGAGGAGTTAGGGTTTTTAACAAAATCCTCCTTAAAGAAATCCATGAAAGCTTTTCGTCCATCAGCCACAAAAGGATTATGTTGCTTATAATCTTCACTTACATATTTAGGGATGATATCGATATTATGTTTGTTAAAAACTTCATTATAGAAATCAACTACCATCTTTTTATTCTTTTCTTTTTCTGCCACATCATCTTTCGATACTGGTGCAACATTCTCGCTCTTTATTGAGTTACCTTTGGCATTACCAGTGAAGGATTGAAATGTCAAAGTCGACACAATTCCTAAAATAAACACAGAAATAATTATTATTATTAAATTTTTCTCTAATTTCATATATATCTACCTCTTCTAATTTTATAATTCACCTTCGATAACACGCTTAATAAAGGAAAAATCTTTCCCAGAATGTGATGTAAGAAATATTGTTAGGAAAATCCATCTATCCTAACAATACTCCTTATACGAGGCATATTTGAAACTGGTAACTCTAACTTAATACCTCATTAACAGTTGCACTGTCCACAATTTGAATAAACTTCTTAACCTTATCGTTCTCATCAAACTCATAAAGATGACAAAAATCTGCTATGAATGATTTCCCTGTTACTTTATATGTTCCACTATATTTTCCATACACGATAACAGTATTGTTATTAAAAGCATAAATTTCATCTTTAGCACTATAGTTATCCCATTCAGTTCCAAGACGTTCATGTACATTTTTCACTACTTCATCAGGACCTATATAAGTGCCCGCATATGGAAACCCAGCAGCTTCTGTCCAAGATACATTTTCACTTAAATATGTTTTGAAAGCATCCATTTTTCCCTCGCCAGTTAACACATACGTTTCATGTAATAGTTTTTGATATTTATTCATAGCATTAACCCCATGGCATTTCTTTTGTTACAACTTTTGCACTTAATTCCAATACACCTTTATTAGCATAGCCTGGATATGCTGTTTCAAGCTTTGCCACAAAATCTTTTGAAGTGTTACTTTCTTCAGAAGCTTGAATTGCAGTTCTTAGATAATCCATAGTTGCAATAATCGCTTGATTATCTAAGGATTTTTCGATTGATCCATGGCTTGGTACAATAATGTCAGCATGTAACGCTTGTAATACTTTCAAGTTCTCAATCCATGCCTCCATTGCTGCTTTTGAGCTAGTATCTGCTAAGAACACATGGATTTCGTTAAATACATCAATGCCTCCAATCAATAATTTTAGCTCTTTATTAAATAAGCTAGTTCTGTAATCATCTAAGCCTACAAGTTCAAATGTTAAACCTTGAAAATCAATTGTTTTCTCTTTAATAACTTGAGGTAATACCACATTGTTTGGTGCATTTTCTCCTAGTACATCTTTCCAAACTTTTAATTTCCCTAATACAGAATGAACAATATGTTCAACAGTAGACTCTGTTGCATACGCTATTGCTCCTGGGTAAGCAGCTTTAATACTTTCTAACCCAAAGTAATAATCAGGATCCCCATGTATAATAAAGATTTTATCTAGGGATAAGTTATTGTTTTTCAGATAATCTACAATTTCTTTCGAATCAGATTGAGTAAATTTTGAGTTTATTAAAAATGCATGTCCTGCTTTCTCAACTAAGGTTGCAGTTACCATAAAACTTTTTTCATCCGAACTAAACACCGTCAATTTTACATCATTTAGATTTGTATCGATTGTTTTAAACATAGAATGTTATTCTCCTTTTCTTAAAGTTATTGAATAGATAACAAATTTTTATCTTGTTCCGACAGAAGGCCCCTCCTCAATTCCCCTGCATAGTTAATCGCACCAGCAAATAGATAGGAGATGTATGTCGGTTGGCGTAAGCTAACATGTTTGCTACTATGGCCTATAGTAAAATCAGAACCGGACCTTCGTTAAAAACAAAATGAAAATATAATTTTTATAAGAAAGATTTAAGGCCATCCACTTGGTGCCTTTTTTAAAATGTTAATTGTTATATACTTTAACTTAAAATTCTTTAATATAAATTTTTAAAACGTGCTTCAATTTTATCTGGCGTCATTACCCCGCCACCAATAGGGATAATTTGATTATCCTTTTGTAAAAGTAATGAAGGATAACTATTAACACCAAGCTGTCGMACYTTATTGAAATCRTTTTGKACATCTAYWATTGTTTCTTGAGCRTTTAAWCGYTCTAKTACTTGTTCAGGRTCCAAACCATGCTCRATTGCAATCTTACGATATGTTTCAGGRTCACTCAGACTTTGSCCCTCATAATAAAACGCTTTTTGCATAGCCGAAGTGAATTCTAACAAACGGTCTGGCGCTAATGAACGTAAAGCGGAAAAGCCAATTGCAGCATCTTTCGAATTCATTTTAAAAGTACCTTCTTCCACCAATTTTTGATATGAAGGACCAAACTCTGCACCTGTAAGTTGATTAATTCTTTTATTTCCCTCTTCTATATATGAGAAATTTTTTATTGGTAACTCATCTAAAAATAACCCTCCACATAAAACCGTTAACGGCACTTCAGTGTGTTTTTGGTAAAATCCTTTAATACTTTCTGAAAAGCCATAGCACCATCCACAATATGCGTCCCATACATATATAAAGTTACCTTGTTTCGTTTCCATTTAAATCTCCTACCTTTATTTTTATTTACCAGTTCAGCTATCACTTAAAATTCTCAGCCAACTTTTTGGTTTGTAAAAGTACATCTTTTTTAGTATCTTGTTCTTTTTTGAGGCACCTTACTATATTTTTCAAAAACTAACCCTTTCAAAGAAAGAGCRACTAAGATTTTTAGCAAAAGACAACGATGTATATTATTGCCCCAAAGTAGAAAATACTACAGTACGGAATATGCATTTCTTTTAATATGTCAGTAACTATCTACCCTTAGCGGCAACGTGTGAACCACCATCCTTAAATAAATATACAAATCGTATTTCCACTTAAAATAGGTATCGGTTGTAACTAATTCGATTACAACTTTATGTAACTATATTAGTTACAACTGAGACGAAAGTCAATTCTTTTTTTATAAAAAATATTAAATTTCTACCCTAACGTTTTCAAAAATCCGGTTAACAATAAAATATAACTTTAGGATTATCGCTTAATACCTATATACCCTTTCATTTTTATTAAATAAAAAGAAGCTACTCTAATTCAAGTAACTTCTTTTCATAATTATTGACTTATTCTTACTATTTCTTTTAGATATCTCTGCATATTTTGATTTACTGCATTATAGATTCTTATCCTTTTGTGTAGCCCATTTCCAGGAATAACCTGCGACTACGCGACATAATTCATGATCTTTATTTAAAGATTTCATAGAATCATTTAATTCTGTAATAGATTCCATTACTTTAAAGTCATAGCCCTGCAATAATCCTTCCTCATAAACACCAACATTATTTGCTATTTGTAAATATTTACGCAACCATGCTAAATATTGATCTCCAGATTTTAAACGGAATTGTTTATGTAAGAGATGCCTCTTATAATTCACTGTCAACTGTTGGAATACATCTGTATCTATATCTGCAGGTCGGATTGTTTGGTATGGATCATAAACCACAGTTAAGTGATACGCGAATGTTTCTATTAACTCCAACTCAGTTGTATAGCCATTATCAGTGACTAAATGTTTTAAATCACGTGCTTGTTTGCCAAAATATTGTTTCAGACGATGTGCTTCATCCACAAAAACATACTTATATTTAGAGCCCCTACTTTTTGCCTGCTTAATAAATAGTGAAGGTGACAGCACCGTAATACCTTGTAGACCTAGTTTGTTCATTAAGCTCTTATATAAATTTAATGAGTGATTTTGCGGAACAACAAGTGCTATATCTTCATAATTCAATCCCTCTCTCGCTTTACCAGTTTTATTGTCATAAGCAAGCGCATATAAGATATTTGTTAATACAATTGTTTTACCGGTACCCGGGTCCCTTGTAATCAAATGTCGACTATTTGATGTGGTAAGCATCGTATTAAAAATGTCTTTACAAACCTCAATTTGATTAGCCGATAGTTCTTTAAATGGTGAATATTTATAAATAAATTTATTATGTATCTCACCTAAATTCTCACTAGCTACCCCTTCTTCAATTAACTGATTCCAAATTTCTTTAAACATAATCTGAACATTTTCAATCCCGTTATAAGAATGAATCTTTTGGCCCCTAACTTTATTCAGTAAGTTAAATTTATCATCTGCAGATAAATATTCAATTAACAATGTTTCAATATGCTTAATCGAACTTTCATTAAATAATTCGCTTTTTATTACAATAACTTAATTGAATGTTTTACTTTCATCACTTAAATGTGCAACGAAACGCTCATAAATATCTGTGGACTTACCTACATATAAATTCTTCTTATCTCGTTGAATATAGACTACTGGTACACTATCAATTTCAAAGTCTCTCGTACAGCCTTGCTCAAACGCCTTTCGCTTCTTCTTAATTATTTCAAATGAAGATAATTTTGCTGCAAATGATATCATTTAAATAACTCCCCACTTTTTAAATTGAATAATATTTGAGTGTGTGGATTGTATACTCGCTGAATACAATCCACACATACAAATCACAATCCCAACCATCCTCTTTCACAAAAACATTTCAAAAAACTGTAAAACGATTATCGCTTTACAGTTCGTCATATTTTTTATTACTTCCAAATGCTTTTTCGACAGGATATTTCTCTGCATTCTTTAATAACTTAGCATGTACTGCCTCTTCTAAATCAATATTCAATTTATCACTTAACATAAGCAAATAAATCATTACATCAGCTATTTCTTCTTTCATTTCCTGCATTTTAGTTTCTGTTGCTTCTTCACTAGACTTCCATTGAAAAGTCTCAAGTAATTCTGCTGCCTCTAAATTTAATGAAATTGCCAGATCCTTTGCATTATGAAACTGACCCCAATTTCTCTCATCTCGAAATTTTATTACTGCCTTTTGTAAATCTTGCATCACTATTAATCCCCTCTCTTATTCATACTATCTTTTCAAAATAAAACGCATTATATATAGAATCTCAACTAATTCACCTTAATCCAGATATAATCGTCCTCATATTTAACATTTAATTTTAATCGGATTCCCTTCATATATGCATCTAATTGCTTTGATAGGTTCTCATCACCGATTTGATCATATCTATCTACCTCTAAATATAACTTAAAGATACTTCCTTTCGTTAATTCAAACTCCCATTTTAGAAAGTTATGTAACATACTTTCCTTACTCATGTATTCATTTGCTTCCATAAATTCTAATAGTTCATATAAATTATAATATACTAAGCTACTTGGCCTGAGATCTTGACATTTTGGACAATATTCTCTATATCTATCTTGCAATTGCATAATCATTTCTGTACCACATTGATTACAGTTATACATGTAGCAATCTCCTTCAATTCTCTTATGTTCTTCATACTCTTGAAATTATAAATTATACTATTTTGTTTWAMAAATRTTYYTCTTATGCMACTKAAAGTATAATTTATTYTCYRGGYGAATTTCTATCTTAGCTTTGGGTGTTAATCCAAATATCAAATAATCTGTTTCTACTATCAATGGAGAAATATGCAATCGCCCCTGGCCATCAAATGTAATAAACCCTTTATCATACAGGGCATCATGATTACAGCAAAGGAGCACACCATTATAAGAATTTAAACGCTCCATACTTGTGCTATCTTTCCATGGCTTTGAATGACTCGCTCTTAATAATTCTGGTAAATTTATTCCGCATAATGCACATTTCCCGTTCCACAGCTCCATTAATGCTTTCCTGAATTTTTGCTGTCCAATACGGATTGTAGCTTTCACCTTAGATTCCGTTTCAGATATAACAGGAATTAATGTGTTATTTTCAGTCCTTCTTACCTCATCAACTGATAATTCTAATTGCTCATTTTTCTTCTCATAAATGTTTGAATCACTTATTAGTTCAATTAATTTAAGAGCTAATTCTTCATTACATGGGTATAAATAACCTTGATTTCCATTTGCATCTGATTGAAAAGGAGAGTATTTAATTGGTAAAAGCTGCGATATCTCTTCAAAATTCTCACGTATATTAATTGTTTTTTCTAACTCATGATATTTTAAAGACACCAGATAACCTTCATCATTCCATTGATCATGACTTTTCATAATCGATGGTTTATTCGATTCCTTACAATCTTCTTCAGCAATACTAACCGCCACAATATTCCCTTTTACATAATGAAAGATTCGATCTCCTTTTTTTACATCCATCATTCTTTTCCATGAATGTGGTACATTACCACCTCTATCTTTTTTTGGTGACCAAATAATTCCTAATTCCTTTTCTTCTTGATAAGTATGTCCCTGCATAACAATAAAATGGTTCATATATTCTCTCCTAAAGCGTATATTTACTACACTGATTTCTATTTAATTTAATACTAAAAAACTCTCCTACGATTAGCAAATAACCTATTTAAGTTTTTACTAATAATTAATTATACATTTATTATTTCATACGATTTTTTTCTCATAAATTAAATCCCACACACAATGATGTTAACATGTAAAAATAATATAGTTGTTTTACAATAAAGTACATATCACACAAATATCTACAAAAGCAGCACATGCGCTATTATTGATTTTTGTGATAAATGGAGAGTTTTAACTAAATACTCATTTATGCAAACAAAAGAGTTGACCTAAAAGGTCAACTCCTCTGCTTCAAATTCTTTATTTCTCTTCTTCCTTTTTTTCCATTTCCCGTTCATTTTTAGCGATTAAATCATGAAAATGCTCTTCTTTGTTTTCTTCTATATACTTCATAAGTTCTTTAAATTCCATTCATATCGCCTCCTATACTTATTATATCAATAATATTATAAGTTGTCAGGAGATTATAGAAATTAAATCTATTTATTATTTTATAAAATTTATTAAATGTATGTTCCCTAAAAAACAAGAGCTGATTTTTCGTTAAATTGATTATTTCGAGATTCATCAACAATAATTTCTTTTGCTTGTTTTGATTCTTTAAAAGCAAAAATTTCTGGTTGCTGACCCGTATTATCATATAAGCTATAACAATCTATCAAATCTTTAATTTTACAAAATGTAGTTGCTACTTTCATATGGCTTTCTTCAATAATATGTTCCGGAACCAATCTTCCTGTTAGTTTAAAACGCATGATTGATCGTTCTAAAGCAACCTTTATTGGAACATCTACAATGATTGCATTAATACTGAATTCAGCTTGTCTTAATTGTTGAATCAATTTTTTATATTTCTCTACATTTTTCATTGTACCATCATACATAAAGTTTATTTTTCTCTTCATACAGATTTTTAAAAGTTCCATGGTAATATCACTGCTTTCATCATGAACCAAAAAGGCTGCTTGTTTTATTAGTTCTGTGTCCCCTGATTCCATTAATTGTTGATATTCTGGTATTTTTTCTTTGATCTTATCAGAATCTATCCAAATCATATGTTTCTTCTTACGTTTATACCCCTTACTTACTAACTCTCCAATTGAGCTTTTTCCAGCAGCAGAACCACCACCAAGTAATATGGCTTCAGGTTCTTTTTCTTGCTGTGAATGTTCATTTAAAAATGATTCAATAATCTCATTATGTAGATCCTTACGTTCTATTACATACTCCCCATTGTTTACGTATCTTTCTCGGGTTGTTCTCAATTCGTCTTCTCCTCTTCTATAAATGAATTATTAGGTTCCCTTCAAAAGTTAGAGTACTTACTCTAACCCTGTACTTATAACTTTGATTTCTCGTCTCTACTTGAGATCATTCTTACTATGATTCCATATAGCTCTTTTAGTTAGATGCTATATTTTTCAATTCATCATTACACATTCCTTCTAAACAATCATATTTCTCTCTAACTTAATACCTACTCTATATATCCACTTAAACAAACAAAAAAGGACTCCTTTAAGTCGATTAATTGTGCATAGCAAAATAAGCTATATACACTAATCGGCTCAAAGAAGCCCTTTCAAAATTGAAACAAGAACACAACTTGCTTCTACAACTCAACCACAACACATAAGGTGTGGGAATAAACGGAATCAATTAAAATAACAATATACCTATATATTACATAATTTAGTTATTATTATCAAGATGATCTAGTTAAATAATGTGTACTGACTTTTGCATTAATTTTTGGAATATCACGCTCTACTTCCAATAAAGTATGAGAAAAATCAATATTTTATTAGTATAGTTAATATATGTACCCACTAATTAATTGCGTCTCTTTAACAGTGACCCATACATTCCACTTTATTATTTAACCTTGGACTGTTTTTACCACATATATTATATAAAAATAAGAAATTCTCTCAAAAAAATTCTTTCTTTTTATATAAACTTATACACACACATTACAATTCATGTTAATATAACAATATTGCAATTTTATTGTTAATATTTTATAACAGGAGATGAAAAGATGAAARGACTTGAATTTTCAACTAGCCTATTATTCTTTTGGATAAAAGGTAGAGTAGACGTTGATAATAGGTTTATAAAAACCAACTTATCAAACACATTATTAGGATTTATTCCTGCAGGTAAAGACCAACAAAACATTCCTCTAAAAAATATTTCTGGATCTATGTTATCTACGAAATATTATTTTAAACCAATAATTTTGGGAATACTAATCATTTTATTCGCATTAGCTACTTTTAGTGGTAGTTTTCTTGGTGGCTTAATTTATCTAATAATAGGTATTGGAATTGCAGGTAGCGGTATTCAAACAATATTAAGAATTGAAAAAGCTGGAACACCTTATCATATAAGTGTCCCATTCTTTGAAAAAGAAAAAATGCAATTATTAAACGATATTATACACAACG
>NZ_JBFTMA010000219.1:0-5967 GCF_056396725.1 Bacillus sp. 05T31 | reverse complement strand
AAATAAATGCTTGCCTTTTCTCTTCATCCGCTTTTGGAAGTTGATCTTCTGGTAACTCTCGATATAGTTTGTGAAGGTTCGGATAAAAATCTTCACCRTATGCTAGATTAAGTTGCCAAAGCATAACAAGTTTCACAAACAAGTCATTAATATTTTTATAGTCTTTATCTGTTTGTTTTAAGTATGCAAAAGCTCTATCGTAATCCCCCTCTTTTTCTAAACGCGTTGGTTGATTCGGGAATAATTGCTTTTGTGCAGCTAAAGAATATAGATTAACAGTGACTTCAGTCATTCCTCTCAAGTCATCCCATATCCATGGGAATTGCTGTCTTGCATGTCCTGCTTCATGCATTTGTCCCCATCCAAATTTATTTACATTTAAAGTACTTTCGATTGCGTTACCAGCAGTAGTAAATGCAGCTCCATCCAAACTTGCATACATACCCCAGTCTGCTTTGTTAGGATTTTCTACAAAAGCCCAAATGCGACGAGTCGAACGATGTAAAGGATTAGGGTCTTTTTCAGATAACCCTGATATCTTATCTTGCGCTCGAATCATTTCATCATATTTTTTTAATAGAGGAACAGGATCTTGATCCACAATATATTTCTTGGCACTATCCTGTGTAACAGTAAGTACTGCTTTTTCTGATTTCAATTGTACCGCATGTGCATCTGGATACTTGTTCATCATCGCAATCCAGTCTTCTTTCGTATGCTTCCCTAGTTCAAAGAATGGAACAGGGCTTCCACCTTGTGTTACTTTCACCTTAACTGTTCCTGTATCTTGAGTGTTATCAAATCCTATTAAACCACCGCTTGGAGAGGAGATAGTATTAGAACCAGGAGAAAGATTAACTTCTTTTCCCCATTCTTTATCATATTGATGCGTCCCAATAATCGCTCTAATCTTTTGTGTTCCCGATACTTCAATTGTAACTTGTTCATTCGGTTTTATATAAATTCCTGTTGGCATATAGGTTTTTTGGTTACTTCTTCTTTCTCTTTTTGCTTCATCCCCATAACTCCTTGTAGCTGGAAGATCAAACTCCCTCTGTTCATATTGGTTTGTAGTCTGTGCAGCAATCGTTTCAGCATGAACAATCAAGCTATTTGTCATGATTGGTGAAAATAATGTAGTTGTCAAAATAGCAGATGTCGCGAGTACTTTCATCGGTTTTTGAAACATATAATGATTCCTTTTCTGCATATAAACAATCCTTTCCTTTTCAATTAGTTCCATTAAAGCCCTTTCGCTGAATGAATTTAATTAATTTCGATTTCCTGTTGGTTTCACATTTTTTTAAAATTAAGAAATAAGTGCTCGTAAATCTTCCTATAATTTGATAAATATAAAACATACCCGAAGAAAGAAATCTCCATTAGTGTTCATACTAAATAATTACGAAAGGTAGGGTATGGGAATGGAACGAACCCATTTCCTTTTCTTCTTACTATTACGAACTTAACATCGAACAGGTCGTACAGCAATCAAAATTTGACAATTTCAGCTACTTTTCGACATTTTTTGTCACCTTACTAAAATAGTAGTCTCACGCCTATCACTTAAAAAAGTTTGAAATAAGTAAAGCGAAAAATGAGGTATGATTTTTGTTGAAAAGCTTGCCAGAGAATTAAATTTTGTTCAGCGAAAGCGTAAGTTTTCAGGACATGACTTAGCCACTATCTGTGTTTGGATGAGTCAACGGATAGCGAGTGATTCTTTAGTTAGACTGTGTAGTCAACTGCATGCAGCTATTGAACGAAACTATATACTGAAGCGAACACAGGCTGGTCGTATGAAGTATGTAGAAAATGGTAGGAAACTGGGGAGAACGCCTAAAATCAATAAGTCTAAAACTGATTTGATACTCGAGTTACTTGAACAGGAAAAAACGAAACAGGAGATTGCTGATTTTTTAAATGTTGACAGAACTACTATTTATCGCACATTAAAATGAAATGGTTATTATGCAATTTATTGATAATGAGTACCATCCATGCTTCTATAGACTATATCCATTTCTAAAAAAATTGCGTTCTTGATTAAAGACTTTATCACAACAAAAGGAGCTAAACTATAGATTTTAGCTCCTCTTATTTGCCAATTATTTAATTATAAGGGCTACGATTACTGCAATTACAAGTAGAATTCCCCCTAATAATTGTCCTATTCCAGAAGCCTCTCCACGAATTAACAAATTGAAAAGATTTTTTCTTGTTTGGGTTTTCCCCACGAACGCATCATCTTTTTTCATTCTATATACACCCCATAAGATTAATACCACTCCAAAAACGATACCGAATAATTTTAAAGCCATTATATTTACCTCCATTTATTATGTATATATTGAATTTTTTCTCAATCATTTTTTAGTTGTTGTTACAACAATGAACAACACGTTCTTATCATTTCTAAAATTAATTATTACTTCTTATTATTACATTTAAACGTTGAAATGAACTATCTACTAACCTTGCATAAAGATGACCGTTCTGTAAGGTTAGTAAAACAGACAAGCTATCTACAAAAGCCTTTGTTTCTTGTTCTGGATACATATATCTAAAAATGCTTTACACTCTCCGTTGCGATTGCTCCGTCTTCCCTTACAAGTAAGAGAAATATTTTAACCACAAGCTACTTAGGAAAGTTAGATAACCATCTTGATAAAATTATATTTTTATTCAATCTATAGAAATCTTGTAACAAAAATGCAATTGTGATAATTTCCATTAAACCATTCACTGTAAGAGCTATTACAATCGATAAGTCAATCGTAGGTAATAACATGATGCATAGTGAAACAATGGATGCAATAAAAGGGACAATCTGTCTTGTTCTTGTTATGCAAAATCCTTCGCTTTTTTTAAGTTGAGGCATTATTCTACCGATCATTAACAATAAAGGAGTAGTAGCCAAAATCCCTACCCATCCTAAAACGCTTTCAATAAATCAAGGTGAAAATGGTATGGCTGAAGAAAATATAAATAAGTTCAGTACTAACAGAAATAATTGTATAAGAGATAATCTTATATGTATTTGTTGCATTTTGTTACACCTCAAAGAAATGTTTAAAAATAAAATGGGTCATATAATAGACATACACTCCATAATATGACCCATTTTCACACATAGTACTTCACTCTTTATAAGAGATAAGTCTATTAAAAATCCGTTATTCTATTCAATTTTTATTATATACTCACTTTTTCTGTAATTTTGTGATAACTCCCTCGTTGTTCGTTTCAATGTAGTAATCATTATTATGACTATAAACATCACCCTTGAAGTTTTGGGGAATCACACCAGTATGATCAGTATAATACGATTTTCCTTCAAACTTATAAAGCGTATTTCTTACCTTTTCTCCATATGCACGAAGGTTGTCACCTTGTGAGAAGAGATATAGCTTGCCATCGATTTTATGAACACCTGTTACCTTTTCAGCTTTATCGTTCAGATAGAATGGTATACCATCAATGTCAACAAAACCTGTCAGAGTAGCTTGTCCCCAGTCATTAAAGTAATATGTTTTTCCGTCAATAGTTTCTGCACCATTCACCGTAGAAGATTTTCCATCTCTAAAATAATATTTTTCTCCACCAAACTCCTTCCAACCGGAATAGTTAATTCCATCTTCTAAACTAAAATATTTGACTGTATTACCTAATTTGCTGATCCCTAGTGGCTCAAGTTCACCGGTTTTCCTAAATGGTAATATTTTATTGTCCAAAGTAACATTAATTGTTCTATTTTGAGCTTTTCCATCCAACCCAGAAACAAACATAAGCACACCTTCGTCAGAAAAACGAAGAATGACACCTTGATCTTCTAAACGTAGTACATTTGTAGTAGCCTTGTAATCTTTAAAATAATAAATTTTATTATCAATTTCTTTCAAGCCTTCTTTAATAAACGCTCCTGAAGCATCGGAATAGTGTAGACCTTGCCATGCTGATTTCTGCAGAACACCTTCATCGTTGAAGTTATAGTACTCCCCATTAATTAATGATCCAGATCCTGAGACCCTGTGATTACCATTTGGATCAAAATAATACTTATTCCCCTCAAATTCTTGCCAGCCCTTTAAAAGAATTCCTGAAGAATCCGCATAATAATGATAGTCATTTCTCTTTATCCAACTATTTGTTATCAATTCCCCAGAATTGTATGCAGTCCATATAGAGCCATCTTTTGCATCAGGTTTGAACTCTAACCCGTCATATGTCGTTCCTTCATGTTTCTTTGTCTCATTTACCTTACGAGGATGCCAATCAATCAACCAATTATTCCACTCATGTGCTGCAAGGCGAGCTGTGAGTTTACTAGCTTCATTAATATCACCAGTAGTCCACGCTGGTGCACTTTTACCACTCCTAGGAACGTATAAATATTGCCCTTTATTATTTTTTAAAGAAAACTGACCGTCTTTTCGAACAACAAGCTCCCATGTTTCATCAGAACTGATATCTCCATCATGAGTATAAATCCATTGACTGCGATCTCCTGATTTAGATGTAAGATATCTTACTTTCCCATTAAAGACAGATGATATAATAACCTTATTAGATCCCTTTTTAATCGGTGTAATTGTAAAATCAGTTCCTGAATTTGAATCCCAGTCACCTGCTTCATGGACATAATCCCCTGATTGCAGGTTTATTCCATCATTCACAATTTTTACAGAAACAGGAGAATATTCCCCGTTTTTATTGTTTGTGTAGACATCAAGTGTACGTTTCTTCAGATCCTCACGAGCYTCAGGATCATTTGTAACATAATTAGAAAGAACGTCTTTGCCAACCGGTTCTGAAGTAATTGTTCCCAGCATTCGTTTTTCTTCTGGTAGTTTCTTAAACAGTTCATTCTCATCAGTACGAATATCAGGCAAACCGCTATTCAGATAAGCGTTTGGGAATGTGTCTCGTAAATATTTATCTGCTAAATTATTTCTACGGCCGCTATTATCACTTTGTAGATAATAGGTTTTGAAAGTTGCAAGTGCAACCCCCGTCTTTCCTTCATCTAATTGTTTTTGTGTAATATACAAAATATCATGTTTAGATAGTTCTGGTTCATCAGGAGTTAAGTCCACGATTGTGCCAGCTTGCTTAATACGAATTTGTTCCCCATGCTTTATCGTTTTATATTCAACTTTTCCATTCGGATAAACAAGTTTAACTTTCTTGCTAAAATTTTTATCTTTATAATAATCAAATGCGCTAATACCAAACTCTCCCTTTTGAAACGTAGGAGCTTTGTAAGCAATGTTTTCATGCTGAGCATAATAATAGCTTTTTACATCGATTCCCTCTAACCATTTCCCAAACGGTTCTTTAATAAACGCATCATAGATACTTCCAAATGTTGTAACAATTGTTGCGAACGTATCAACATCTGCTTTCACCTTATTTTCCGTTAATGGACTTGGTAATGGGCTCGCACTGAATAAAATCCCCATTGCAATTCCTACAGGTAGGACTTTTGGTAACCTTTTTTTGTATTTCTCATTCATAACGTCATTCCTCGCTTTGTATGTGTGTTTTTTCCTACTTATTAAACTGAATTTAATGTTCGGAAGTTCATCATAATTGAAATACCTTTCAAATTTCTTTCATAAATGTTACAAAAGTCTTTCATGAAATTACAAACAAATCAGACTTTAATTGGATTTCTCAATATCGTAAACAAATTTTGATTTCTTTAATTCACTAACAAAGAGGGTGTAACCAAACGACAATGCTGCTTCTGTATAGTTATTTATAGGAATGTAGCTCGTTCCTGCCTCCTCTAAATCTTCACGCAACTTTCCCTTCTTCTATACGTTCTACAAAACACAAAAACAGGTAATAGATTTCAACTCTATCACCTGTTTGTATTATTTCTTATTTTGCAAAATAAGCTGCACCAAAGTTTTCGTTAAATCTCTTACACCATACAGAAACTGCACCGTATGTACTTACATC
>NZ_JBFTMA010000218.1:0-7956 GCF_056396725.1 Bacillus sp. 05T31 | reverse complement strand
GCTTTATCATTTGCAACTGTTTCTTCTTGGCCATTCTTAAACTTTTGTCCATAAGCGGTGTAAGTGCCACCGAATCGCAGCGTAACTACTTTCATAATTAACACCCCTTTCACGAATGTAAACTATTAAATAAAAGTTTACTTTTTTATCTATCTGGACTTCCTCCTTAACGAAAAATTTTGTATATTTGGTAATAAGTCTCATTTATTACCAAAACATACAAAGGGGTCTCATAATGGATATTTTTTTATTCAATTTATTATTTTTTTCAGTCTTAATTTTATTGAAAATGAATTTTATTTCAGCACTAAATACAGAAATAAAAAGAGAGTCAAAAAACTATTTAATAATAATTATTGATTTTCTTTTTATAATTATTTTTTTATGGCTTAGTATAAATATTTTTTTAGAAATTACTTTAATATTACGCAGAAATTTCGATAATCTATCTTTATAAAATATTATATTAACTCATTGTTCTTCATTAATTTGTTTAACTATCATGTTATCAAACTGTTAAAACTTTTAAATATTCACATTAAAAAACGAATGTAAACTTTTAACTGAAAGTTTACATTCGTTTTGTTGGTTTTATTGATTCCATCTCGTTTTCCATTAAAAACAAGAAATTATTGAAAAAGTATACATTCAAAACCCTAATAACAAAGGGTTTATTCCCATAAAAAATACGCCTGGATATTAAGCTCCAAACGTATCTGGAATATTGGTTAAGATTGCAACTGCATCCATTTCTTGAACTACAGCATCATCATCAAAATGAATTACATAGAAACGTTTATCTTCCATTACTGCAGATTTACCTTCTGTAGTTTTACGAACACGAGTGTCGTATGTATTAACCGCAATGAAGTTTTTAGGATCTGCAAGAATAATAACATCGTCTTCTAAAGATGGAACCGTAACAATTCCATATCCCATTGGTTTATTAACTTGATCTCCTGCTCCAAGTAATGCAGCATCACCAGCGCCAGTAGGACGATTTGTTAAATACTCAATCCATTTCTCTCTACGACTTGGAGACATAATCCAACGTAGGTTGCTGTTTTTATATTTATTTGGCATTGCGCCGGATAAAGCAAAGATAGAACCTTTTCCAAATCCATTTGCCGCTGCTGCTTCACCTGTACCAGTTACTAATTTAGCATGGTCCACAATATGAGACTCTTTCGATTTCTTGATTTTTTTCAACCATCCATCATTGATAGATAACATTCCATCTGTGGATTCTGTATCGCCATTCCAATGTAAATCCTCTAAGTCGATACCTAATTGAGTAGACATAAGAGCCATTACAGTATCTTCATAACCTTCACCTTCAATATTTTCACGGAGTAATTCTTCTGTAATCTCCCAAGGCAAGCGAATAGCCTTTGTATTGTATTCGATCTTAGAAGTTTGAACACCCGCACGGTAATTATCGTCGCTGTTTTCTGTTTTCTTGCGTAAGATACGGCCACCAATTGCAATTTTATCTAATTCACCTTGTTTTGCTTTACGCATTTCTTTACGGTGTAATTGTGAGAATGGCGTTGTATCGAATGCCATTCGGAAGAACTCTTTACTTTGTTCTGGATTTAATAGTCCAGCAGCTGTTCCTCCTGTTGTCATTGCACCTTTTGTAATTCGTTCCATATGAGCTAATAATTCTGCGTTAGTCATTGTCATAGTGATAATCCTCCCCTTACAGGTTTAATCCTGCCCATTTAGATTTTTTAATTTGTTGTTGTCCTGGTGTAAGTTCTTCATCTGGATCTAAACCTTTGCGAATAGAAGCAGCATTTTCGATATTCTCAAGTCGCTTGGTAATTGGCTCTAAAGCCTTTTGAATAACTTCTGCAGCTTTCTCTGCATCTGTTTGCTCTTCTAGTGTAGGATTATCACCTGGAACTTCCTCGCCATTCACTTGTTTCTCAATCTTATCTAACTTAGTAGCTAGTGGTTCTACTGCTTGTTTAACAATCTCTGCAATTTCTTCTGCTTTCATTTCTTCTTCCTCCTCTGTTGAAGCAGCTTCTTTTATTTCGCTAATTAAAGCCAATGCTTCATCTAATTTCGCATGATTCTTTTGGGATAACACTTTCCCAGCTTTTTTAATACTCTCTAGTACAATGCTTTCTGCTTGCGTTTTATCGTCTGCTTTAGCGATGGTATATCCACCTTTAATAGAAGCAAGTACTTCCTTCATATCATCAAGTGCAGCCGTCATACGGTCGATATCGGGATTGTTCTCCCAAATCTCCCAATAGAACACATCTTCGAACAAATCAAAAACAGCACGTAAATCACGATTTTGTTTCCCATCGATAAAACGGTCCTTCACTTCACCTTTTTCGATTCTGTGTGTTTCACCCTTGATGAAATCAAACATTTTACGGATAAATCCTTTTTCTTCATGGGTAAAATCATCATTTTTTGCGATTTCTACACGTTCACCGAATCCCCCCATTGAAAAGCCGGTTACTTCACCTTTTTTGATTTCTTCCCAGGTTTCTGTATCATCAACACGAACAGTCATAAGCCATGTTCCTGCTTTTACTTCTTGTTCGCCTAATGTCATATCACTTTTAGCAATCCAGTTTTCAACAACTGTCCCTTTACCAGCAACTTCATCATGTTGCTTGTCGATGTGTTGGTAATTTTCCATAAAGGTATGTGAAGCTTTTTCAATTTCTTCTGCGGTCATTTTGTCCCCGTGCGAATCTTCAACATCCGGTTCATATACAACGCCTGTAACAAGTTGCTTCTCTTCCTCCGTTTTAAGGATTGGAACTTGTTTCGATATATTAGGTTGTTTAGCAGTTGCACTCTTCATAATGGCAAATTGACGACCGTTCGCACCTTTTGTAACTAATGAAATATAGCTAATCTCGGCGTTTTTCAGTTCATATCCCACCGTTTTACCTCCTTCCCTATAAATATTGGGGTTCCACTGTCAAAACGCATAACAGCCAATTTAAAGCCTTATACGTTTTGACGATGAAACCCCAATCAATAGGTTTATTTCTGTTACTCTTCTGAAATCATAGTGCAGCGGCAATGAGGATGAGCTGGTGGACACATCTTTCCATTGTTAAATGATTCATCAATATCTACCGTTTCACCATGTAAACCGCCACATTCTTTACAAACACGCTCGTCGTTTCCTGTAAGCCACGTCTTTGTATTTCTATTTGCACCTTTATAAGCAATTAAGTTGCCGTAATTCATCGCATACGTTGTTTCTGTACGCGCAATCATCATTGCTCTATAGTTACTGGCTTCTGACATTACATCTGCAATAGAAACACTTAGTGCATCGACACCCATTCCATCACTAAGATTCTTTAACATTACTTCCCTTAATCTATCTTTAGTAGTTTCATGAATTCCCTTTGCTAATTCAAAAGCATAAGCAGCAACCCATTTTGCAGCAACGTCACCAATTGGATCTAATACCATCCAAGTTAAACCGTTTGATGCAATGGTACTTTGTACAAACTCTGTAACATCATCCTGTAGTGTGTCCGTGACTTCATCGACAAACATTTGTCGTTCCTCGTCCCAATCCACACTATCCAAGAACTCATCAACTTCGGCTTCTGCAATTACAAGATCAATCTCTTCATCTGCTTTATCAATACGAATTACGGGAAGCAGGTTTAAGAGCCTATTTCCCTGTCCGGAAAAAAATCAGCTACCTTCTTTTGCATAACCTTCTCTACTTCTTCATGCTTTTCCCTAAATGTATTAATAGCAATTATGTTCTCTTGTTCTTCATCTGCAGCTTTGGTAATCGGTTCAGGCATTGAAGGTTCGGTTTTACCATTAAAGAATTTATCCCCTTCTGGTACAGGCTCATAACCTACTACTTTACGGGACTCATTCAGTTTTAATATTCCACCCTCATAACTGTCTTTTGCATACTTCAAATCTGCTTCACGATCATCCGTATCGATTTCATTTAATTTGAAATGCCAATCTAAACCGCCTAGTATTTCAGCAAATACACGGAACAATTGATTATTCAATCTATGTTCTAAGATTTCTTGACCAGGCTCTATAATAGAGCGCTTGTACATCTCATTCATTTCTTTAGCGGTTGTTTGTCCTAATGAACCTGTCATAGCCCAACCAATGCGATAAGGCGGTACACGATGGGCTACACATATCTCCATTGCGTTATCCTGCTTATATAAACGGAAACTACCTTCTTTTACGTCTGGACTGACTTTCTCTAACCTAGCGTTTGCTCCTGGAGGAACAGGAACTACGGCCAACTTATGATGTTCACCCTTAGTTTCTGCAGAGAAAAACGCTTTTAGTTCGTTTTCTGTTCCCTCATCTATTTCATCGACTCCCTCAAGGAATAGCAGAGCATCCGGAATAGTCTTACCTGTGAAAAAGTTAATGTTGTAATCTCTTACCGCTTGAGAGCCAACTATCGAACCAATAGAACTAACGTAATTAGGTATCCCGTAATAGGAAGAACGAGAACCGAATTTACGAATAACAATTACTTCTCCGGCTTTTTCTGTTCCGTTTTCTGCAATATCCTCTGCACCTAAAGGCTTACCATCAGCAAGACGGTAATCATCTGAATAACCAAACTTTTTAAACCAACGTTCTTTGTTATTTACGATTTGAGCAAAGCGTACTTTATCCTTATGAGCACGTACAGTATGACCTGGTATATGATAAAGCTCTACCGGACTTTCACCTTTCTTATCGCGAACAACTTCAATAACGCCCCATCCAACTGTTTCATAATCCTCCCATACAGCTCTAAGAATTTCTGAACTTGTCATTTCTGGGTTGCACTTCCGCATGAAATTTTTTAGCATTTCATATTGCTCTTGGCTCGCCGCTTCTTTTACTTCTTCAAAAGGCGCAAAGTCAAAACCAACACCTGCGATATCATCGACTTTCGCGCTAATGCAAGCAGAATGAATAGGATTGCTTTCCTTTATATCAAGTAGCACTTTCATATCATAAGGAGGTTTAATTAATCCTTTATCGCCATATATTTGTGCGAATGGGTCTACCGCCATTTGCTTGCTGTTGTCTTCCTTATTCTTTGGATCATCTGCTGCTTTATTAATACCAAATACTTTTACATTCTTAATTGTTTTCTTATCGCTCATATCGTTTGTATGTCCTCCTTTCTTCTATTAATAGAGAGCAAAAGAAATAGCCGAACAATAAATGTCCGACTAAACTTTTTTTACCTTCCCACCCATAACCACTTTTGGTTTATAGAAGGCTAGAACTATAGCATCTGCTCTATCGGGTGATTGCAATCCGCGTTTCTTCATTTCTTCTTTTCGCTCTAAGGCAATTTTACCTCTACTTGTTATTCTGTATTTACGACTAGAAAATTGAGAAATCATTTTTTCATCGTTCGGAATCTCCGTTGTAGGCTCTTCACCTTGTATAAATGCTTTCATATTTTCTTCAAGTATGTCCCTTACAACGGCCCATCCTTCTGCCCCTGCATTATCATAATGCTCATCATCGAGCGGCTTACCGTTATTAACAACCGGATATACTTTGAATGGTAATCGTTCAGATTTTATAACTTCTTTCAATCTGTCCGTAACACCACCACCAACGCCACTATCATCGACCTTTATATCTACTCTCTTTAACTGTTTGTACTTTAGGGCTATCTAAGCTTGAAACTTTATGGATTTTATATAAATCTCTGTCACGATTATGAGAATCATAAAATACACCGCTTGTTCTTGTTGGGTTTCCGCACAAAAACAGTTTATTTTCTGCACCAGATAAAGTACCAAGTATAGCTTCCATAATAGGGTCTGCTATACCAGAAGCTTCATCACATACAAATAACATATAATCTTCGTGGAAACCCTGCATGTTCTCCGGCTTCGTCGCTGTTCTAGCAGTAGCAAACCAACGTTCCTCACTACCAATCATGTATACTCGTGTTTTAGTCCATCTAAGAAGATTTTTAACTGCACTACCTTCTAACCATTTTGCTATTTCAGCCCAAAGTACAGTAAATAATTGTTCCTTTGTAGGTGCTGTACAAATAACTTTTGGGTTTGGCCGGCAGCAGAGAAACCAGATAACAACCACTGATTCAAGACCTGTTTTACCAACACCTTGACCAGAACGCACAGAAACCTTTGGACTTTGTGCTAAATCCATAAGAACTTTTCTTTGCCATTCATCAGGATAAAACCCAAGCATATCTTCAGCAAACGCGACTGGATCATCCCAATAAACATCTATGATCTCCATAAATTCAGTAAAAGCTGTATTACTCATTAGCTTCAGCTTCCTTTTGCTTGCGTCTGCGTTCTGCTATCTTCATAAGCGACTCTTTCCAGTCCTCTGTATTCTGATTGGTTTCACCATCAATTTTAATAGCTGCGATTTCTTTCTTGAGTTTCTCAATACGTAGTTTTTGTTCCTCTGTATTGGCTAACCTATCGTATTTTTCAATAAGATTAACTAATGTTGTCATCGCTTTAGATTGAGCATTTAAGAAACTAGCTTGCTTATCCCAAGCGAATTGAATTTCCCATTCTTCCTCAAAACCACTTTCGGTAAGCTTTTTCTTTCTTAGTTCCTTTGTCATGTCCTCTTTATCCCTAACAAACATAATACGTTGAGCATGAATGATTTGAGTGTACTGCAGCATAATACTTTCCCAAATGATTGATAATGAATCATTGTTAACTACTTCTTTTAATTCTTCTTTCAGATCATATATTTCTTGCGGCAAATACTTTCTATACAAGCCATGAGTAGCCGCGTTACCATTACGCATTGGAGCAGAACCACCAGAATTACCAGCAGCATTTTTATTGCCCTTTTTAGCTCCACCACGATTGTTTACAGCATTCTTATTACCTTTGGGTGCTCCTGGTTTCTTTTTGGAGTACTCCGCATCTTTCTTCGGAGTACTCCGTTCACTTTTATGGAGTACTCCATTTAATTTGTCTATCCATTCATCTTTGGATTTCCATCCCCCAACTGTTTTTTCATTTACAGTTTTCTCGGATGTAGACAATAATTCAGCAATTTTACGATTAGTAATATCACCGTTATGTTCTTTAAATATTTCATACGCTTTGTTACGGTCTGGACTTCGTTGTCTGGCCATAATTACATAACACCTGCCCCCTTATCCAATTGTTTGCACTTCCTTCTCTAAACACTCAATGCATATATGAGCATTATCCGTATTTGCTTCACGGATATATGTTTTATCAAAATGAGTAATAGTTAATGGCATTTTTAAGGTCCACATACAAGGTTCATTACAAACAGAGCATGTAGGAACGATTATATTTTCTTCTTCCATTTACACCACCTCACGCTAATTGCTTTGTATTTTATTGTTAATCTATTAATTTAAATGTAATATTATAAGTAACTCATACTAAAAGGAGCTGATACATATGTGGAAAAAAATCCATAAATACAAATATCATTTAAAAGATTTGAAATCTATGATTTGGCTATTTCTTATAATTGGGCTAATATACGCTTGTGAATTCTTCTATGGACTAATGTTCCATCAAGAATTTCATTGGATTAAATTAGTATTGATAACACTTATGCTTATAGGATTTTTAGATATAAAAAAGAAAATTAGAAACAATGATTATAGAACAGATTGAATTAACAAACGCTCTTGAATTCATTTTCGAGTCTCACTTATATAAATCATTGTCAGGAGAATCTGCAGGTTTGCAGGTTCTTTTTTAAAAAATAAAAAAGCAGCGGATTCGCTACTTTTGTTGTTTCTTATTTATAAACTGAAATCTTCTAATGATTTATCAATCTCATCTTGCTGGATTCCTATATAACGCAATGTAATCGATGGAGCAGAATGATTAAAGATTGTTTGTAGCATTACCACATCTTTTGTTTTTTGATAGTAATGATATCCAAACGTTTTTCTAAGCGTATGCGTTCCAATTT
>NZ_JBFTMA010000217.1:0-5968 GCF_056396725.1 Bacillus sp. 05T31 | reverse complement strand
CGTCAAATCGGTGGAACGTTTGGGATTACAATTTTAGGATCAATTATGAATAATACTTCAGGCACAACGTTAACAAATAAATTAGTACCTGTATTAGACACATTCCCAAAAGAAGCGGGACAAATGGTAACAAAATTTAAAGATATGATTCATACAGATCCACAAAGTTTATATTCTATGCTATTTAGTCCAGAGGCATTAAAACAAATGCCAGAAGCATTTTCTAATAGCATCGTACCAATTTTGAAAAGCTCTTTAGTGGACTCACTTCATACTGTATTCTTAACAGGATTGGTATTTATCGTAGTAGGTGCTATCTTTACGATTTTCTTACAGAAAATTAAACTGTCTGATCGTAAAAAAGATGCTGAAGAGCCTGCTGTAGAAGAAAAGGAAAAAACTGTATCATATTCGTAATAAAAAAGCATCGCCTTATGGCGATGCTTTTTTTGAGTATAACCTTAAAAGCTTTTTAGTTAGAAATGATTGACGTATTTTTATAAATGCGTTATATTATTTTCTGTAAACGGTTACATGAAATGAGGAKAAAAGAGAATGAGTACGATTAAAGACGTTGCAAAATTAGCAGGGGTATCTGTTGCGACCGTTTCCAGAGTGTTAAATAAAAATGGATATGTCCATGAGGATACATTAAAGAAAGTAGAGCGAGCAATTGAAATGCTAGATTATAAGCCTAGTACAGTAGCGCGTTCTTTATATAATAAAAAGTCTCGTTTAATTGGCTTAGTTGTTCCAAATATCGTGAATCCATTCTTTCCGGAAGTTGCACGTGCTGTAGAAGATGTAGCACATAAGCAAGGTTACACAGTTGTACTTTGTAACTCTGATGAAAATTTAGAAAAAGAGAAGCAATACATTGATGTGCTTAGACAAAATAATGTGGACGGATTTATTGTAGCAACGAATCCACAAAATAGTGTTAATTACATGAATTTGTCTATTCCAGTTGTTGCGATTGACCGTATGTTTAATGAGCGCATTCCTACTGTATATGCAGATAACTATGCAGGGAGCCAGGCGGCGACAAAGTTATTAATAGACAAAGGGTGTAAACATATTGCACATATTCGTGGACCGCGTGATGTGAGCACAGCTAATGAACGTTTTGAAGGTTTTGTAGACGTTATTACGCAAAATAATCTTTCTTATATGATTGCAGAGAGTACATTCGATCCAGCTAATAGTGAACGGRTAGCGGTGGAATTATTAGAAGAATATCCGCATATTGATGGAATTGTTGCTGGGAATGATTTAATTGCAATCGGCGTTGTAAAGGCTGCACTTCAAAAGGGAATTTCTATTCCAGACGATTTACAAATTATTGGATTCGATGGAATTTCTTTAACTGAAATGATGTATCCATCTATTACGACTGTTGCACAGCCAATTTATGAAATGGGGAAAATTGCAACAGAATTGTTGTTAGAGCAAATGGAAGGAAATCCATTAGAAGAGAAACACTATCGTTTACCGATTGAAATTATAGAACGAAATACAACGAAGTAAGGAGATGAGACAGATGCCAAATATTGCAGTAGTAGGTAGCATTTCAATGGACTTAGTGGCTGTTTCAAAAATACGGCCGAAAGCAGGAGAAACAGTAATTGGTGAAGCGTTTCATACGATACCAGGAGGAAAAGGGGCCAACCAAGCAGTTGCTGCAGCTAGATTAGGAGCAAATGTAGCGATGGTTGGTGCAGTAGGAAATGATGATTACGGAACAGTAGTTAGAAAAAATTTGGAGAACGAACGCATTTTTATCGACTATGTGGTACCGGTTACAGATAGGACGACAGGAATCGCTCATATCGTTTTAGCAGAAGAGGATAACAGTATTGTTGTCGTACAAGGAGCCAATGCTCTTGTAAATGAGTCGATTGTAGATCGTTCAAAAGACCTTCTTGTAAAAGCTGATATGGTTGTTCTTCAACTAGAGATTCCGCTTGAAACAGTAAAATACGTTCTGTCTATTTGTGAGGAGCATAAAATTCCAGTTATGTTGAATCCGGCTCCAGCACAATTTTTATCAGAAGATATTTTAGAAAATGCGACTTATATTACGCCGAATGAACATGAATGTCGCATCGTATTAAATGATTTCACATCACCAATTGAAGAGTTACTTGCGAAATATCCAAATAAGCTATTGATGACGGAAGGGTCTAATGGTGTTCGTTTCCATAACGGAACGGAAGTTGTTCAAGTTCCAAGTATTGCTGTAGACGTAGTAGATACGACTGGAGCWGGTGATACATTTAACGGTGCGTTAGCAGTTGCACTTTCTGAAGGAGCAACACTTCAAAAGRCAATTCGTTTTGCAAATATTGCTGGTGGTCTTTCTGTAACGAAACTTGGGGCACAGGGCGGTATGCCAACGAGAGATAGAGTACGTGAAGTGCAGGTGATTGTCGGATGAAAAAGCATGGTGTATTAAATAGCGAAATTGCGGCAGTCCTTGCTTCACTTGGACATACAGATACGATTGTAATTGCTGATTGCGGGTTACCTATTCCTGATGGAGTAAAACGAA
The DNA here is from genome assembly GCF_056396725.1 of Bacillus sp. 05T31. Taxonomy (NCBI): domain Bacteria; kingdom Bacillati; phylum Bacillota; class Bacilli; order Caryophanales; family Bacillaceae; genus Bacillus; species Bacillus sp. 05T31. The sequence goes on along the minus strand of NZ_JBFTMA010000217.1, from coordinate 3,417 downwards.
TTGATTTAGCAGTTGAAATCGGAAAGCCTAGCTTTTTAGACGTATTACAAGTAGTTGCTGATGATATGGCAATTGAAAAAGTGATGTTAGCAGAAGAAGTTATTATAAATAATGCAGAGGTAAATAAAGAAGTTGAGATGCGATTAATAGAGCCAGCATTTGAATATGTGTCTCATAAGGAATTTAAAGAGCATACAAAGAGAGCGAAGGCGATTATTCGTACAGGAGAAGCAACGCCTTATGCGAATGTTATTTTACATGCAGGCGTGATTTTTTAATAAAGGGATGTGATGAGAATGCATATTGAAATGAAGAACATTTCAAAAGCGTTCAGTGGTAATCCTGTTCTAAAAAACGCACAGTTTATGATTGAAACAGGAGAAGTCCATGCATTGATGGGGGAAAATGGAGCGGGGAAATCGACGCTCATGAAGATTTTAACAGGTGTATATAAAAAAGACAGTGGAACAGTCATGATTGATGGGAAAGAACGAACTTTTAAAAATGCGAAAGAAGCTGAAGAGTATGGTATTGCATTTATCCATCAAGAGTTGAACATATTACCGAATTTAACGGTAGCTGAAAATATGTTTCTTGGAAAAGAGTTAATGTATGGGAAAACGGGCATTTTACGTACGCGTCAAATGAATGCGATTGCCCAGCAACAATTAGCAGATCTTGGTCTACATGTGAGAGGTGCTATGCTAGCAGGTGAATTATCWGTTGGACAACAGCAAATTATTGAAATTGCTAAAGCATTAATGACAAAGGCGAGCGTTATTATTATGGATGAACCTACAGCGGCATTAACAGATCGCGAAATTGAAACTCTGTTTATTGTTATTAATAAATTGCGTAAAGAGGGCGTTTCATTCGTTTATATTTCACACCGGATGGAAGAAATTTTTTCAATATGTGATGCTATTACGATTTTGCGTGATGGAGAATATGTAGGGAAAAGATTAATTCCAGAAACGTCATTTGATGAAGTAGTTAGCATGATGGTGGGCCGCAGTATTGGTGAACGTTATCCAGAACGAAATAGTCAAATTGGCGAAGTGATTTTTGAAATGCGAAACGGAACGAAAAAAGGAAAATTTGAAAATGTTTCGTTTCAAGTTAGAAAAGGTGAAATCCTTGGTGTCGCGGGCTTGATGGGAGCTGGTCGCACGGATATTATGAAAGCAATATTTGGATATGAACCGCTCGATTCAGGAAAAATTTTCATGAATGGACAAGAAGTAAAAATTGATAGTCCAATTGATGCGATTAGACAACGAATTGCCTTTATTACAGAGGATAGAAAATCTGAAGGGCTTGTGTTAGATTTTTCGATTCGTGAAAATTTAGCTTTACCAAATTTAGAAAGTCTTTCAAAGGGAAGCGTGGTTAATAAAGGTTTAGAACGGCAATTTACAGAGGATATGATGAAGCTTCTTAATGTGAAAGCAGCAAACGGAGAGCAAGCTGTCAAATCTCTTTCTGGTGGAAATCAGCAAAAGATTGTAATTGCAAAATGGTTAGGTATTCATCCGCAGTTACTCATTTTAGATGAACCAACGAGAGGTGTAGATGTTGGGGCTAAAAAAGAAATTTACTCTATTATGAATAAGCTTACCGAGCAAGGAGATGCCGTTATTATGGTATCGTCTGAGCTTCCAGAAGTTTTAGGAATGAGTGATCGAGTTCTCGTCATTCATGAAGGGAAAATCGGTGGTATTTTAGAGAAAGATCAGGCATCGCAAGAGTCTATTATGGCACTAGCTACAGGGGGAGAGTAAGATATGGCTAAGAAGGGGAATGTATTACAACAACTTGGTTCTTTAATTGGATTAGTATTAATTATCGTAGTAATTACAGCTTTAAATCCAGCATTTATTGAAATTCCAAATTTATTTAATATACTGCGCCAAGTATCGATTAATGCACTCATTGCATTTGGAATGACCTTCGTTATTTTAACAGGGGGTATTGACTTATCGGTAGGTTCTATTTTAGCATTATCAAGTGCACTTGTTGCCGGAATGATGGCAAGTGGCATGGATCCGTTCCTTGCAATGGTAGTTGGATTATTAGCAGGTCTTGCAATGGGGATTGTAAACGGTATCATTATTGCGAAGGGAAAAGTAGCTCCGTTTATTGCAACTTTAGCAACAATGACTATTTTTCGCGGGTTGACGCTTGTTTATATGGACGGACGTCCGATCACTGGTCTTGGTGATCATTTAATGTTCCAAATGTTTGGCCGTGGTTATTTCCTTGGTATTCCTGTGCCAGCCGTTACAATGATGATTGCTTTTGCAGTATTGTACTTTATTTTAAAGAAAACAACGTTTGGTCGCCGTACGTTTGCGATTGGTGGAAATGAAGAAGCGGCAGCTTTATCAGGTATTAATGTTACGAGAATTAAAGTAATGATTTACGGTCTTTCCGGAATTTTGGCAGCGCTTGCAGGTATTGTCTTAACATCAAGGTTAGATTCTGCACAGCCGACTGCTGGTACTTCTTACGAATTGGATGCAATTGCTGCAGTTGTGTTAGGAGGAACGAGTCTTTCAGGTGGAAGAGGATGGATTGTTGGTACATTCATCGGTGTGCTTATTATTGGTGTACTAAATAACGGTTTAAATTTATTAGGTGTATCTTCTTTCTTCCAACAAGTTGTAAAAGGACTTGTAATCTTACTAGCTGTACTAATTGATCGTCGAAAAGAAGCRTAATGGAGGGACAATTCATGAAAAAATGGTTACTGATACTCGTTGCATGCATCATGGTAGTTACTGCTGGTTGTTCAATGGAACCACCAGAATGGGCAAAGGATTCTAGCGATAAAGGTCGAAATAAAACTATTAAAGTTGGATTTTCTGTTTCAACTTTAAATAATCCATTTTTCGTCACGTTGAAAAAAGGTGCAGAAAAGAAAGCAAAAGATAGCGGCATTGAATTAATTGCTGTTGATGCACAAAATGATGCAGCGAAGCAAACAAACGATGTTGAAGATTTAATTCAAAAAGGTGTCGATGTAATTGTTATTAATCCAACCGACTCAGATGCTGTTGCTTCAGCGGTAAGTGCAGCCAATGCAGCCAATGTTCCTGTTATTACAGTAGACAGAGTTGCAAATTCAGGTAAAGTTGTTTCTCACATAGCTTCCAACAATGTAGAAGGTGGTCAAATGGCTAGTGATTACATTCGGGAAGTAGTTGGTGAAGGAACAAATGTCGCTGAGTTAGAAGGAATACCTGGATCGTCTGCTGCTCGTGAGCGTGGGAAAGGATTCCATAACGTAGCTGATAAGTCTTTAAAAGTAGTAGCAAAACAAGCAGCTGATTTCGATCGTGCAAAAGGGTTATCCGTTATGGAAAATATTTTGCAAGCAAATAGCGATATTAAAGCGGTATTTGCTCATAATGATGA
>NZ_JBFTMA010000216.1:0-7347 GCF_056396725.1 Bacillus sp. 05T31 | reverse complement strand
GCATTACTTATTACAATCATTAACTACTTTGGTGTCAAAACAGCCGCTGTATTTCAAAGTATATTTACAATATTTATTGTAGCGACGGGCATTATGCTCGTTTTTGGATCTAGTTTCAACGGAGATACAAAAAATTTAGAGCCATTTTTTATAAATGGTGCAGGTGGAGTAATGGCTGTCCTTATAATGGTTCCGTTTCTATTTGTCGGATTTGATGTAATCCCGCAAGTAGCGGAAGAAGTGAATCTTCCGTTTAAAGAAATCGGAAAACTTTTAATATTCTCTGTTGTCTGTGCGGTCGTATTCTATCTACTTATTACAGTTGGAGTTTCGATGGCATTAGATCAAAACGCACTCTTGAATACAAAATTGGCAACTGCTGATGCGATGGGAGCAGTTTTTGGATCGAAAATATTTGCGAATATTTTAATCTTTGGTGGGTTAGCTGGAATTGTTACAAGTTGGAATGCTTTTATTATTGGAGGTAGTCGTGTGTTATATGCGATGGCTAAAAATGAAATGATTCCAGCTTGGTTTGGAAAAGTACATCCGAAATATAAAACACCTACTAATGCGATTATGTTCCTAGGGATGCTATCATTTTTTGCTCCGTTACTTGGAAGACCAGCACTTGTATGGATTGTAAATGCAGGTGGACTTGGGATTGTTGTTTCATATTTATTAGTTAGTTTATCATTTTTAAAGTTACGCAAAACAGAACCTAATATGGCTAGACCGTTTCGAGTGAAGAATGGAAAAGTAGTCGGGAGTATAGCGGTAATATTAAGTATTGGTTTTATTTTATTGTATATGCCTGGGATGCCTGCTGCATTAATTTGGCCGTACGAATGGCTAATGGTGTTAGGGTGGACGATTTTAGGTGGTTATTTCTTTATGAGAATGCTGTTTGATAAGTATAAGAATAATTCTAATGAGAATGAAGATATAGAGGAGGAAGAAAACATTGGATAAAAAAGCGACGTTCGTAAACTTAGATAAAAAAGCGATGTATATAAATGGTGAGTGGATTACACTGCAAGAACAAATCGAAGTGAATAATCCAGCGACAAAGGAAGTATTTGCAACTGTACCAAAGGGCGGGATTACAGAGGCAAAGCAAGCAGTTGATGCTGCACATGAGGCTTTTAAATTATGGTCAAAATTAACGGCAGCGGATCGCGCAGTAAAGTTAAAAAAATGGTTCACGCTCATTGATGAAAATAAAGAAGAAATTGCAGCAATCATGACGAGAGAGCAAGGGAAGCCGTTTGCAGAAGCACTTGGTGAAGTGAATTATGCAAATAGTTTTGTTGAATGGTACGCAGAAGAAGGAAAGCGAATATACGGTGAAATGATTCCTGCTTCTCATCCGAATAAGCGTATTTTAGTTATAAAGCAACCAGTTGGGGTTATGGCAGCTATTACGCCTTGGAATTTCCCGGCTGCTATGATTACGAGAAAGGTAGCTCCAGCACTTGCAGCAGGCTGTACGGCAGTTGTGAAACCAGCGAGTCAAACGCCATTAACTGCATTGAAGTTAGTTGAATTAGCACATGAAGCAGATATTCCAAAAGGTGTAATAAATATTGTAACAGGTAGTGCAAAAGCAATTGCTGATACGTGGATGGAAGATGAGCGCGTTCGAAAAGTTTCCTTTACAGGATCAACTGAAATTGGAAAAGAATTAATGGCTAGCGCTGCGCAAACGATGAAAAAGGTTTCGCTTGAATTAGGTGGTCACGCTCCATTTATTGTTATGAATGATGCTGATTTAGATAAGGCGGTAGAAGCGGTAATTGGTTCGAAATTCCGTAACGCAGGACAAACGTGTATATGTACAAACCGCATCTTTGTTCAAGAAGAAGTGTATGAAGAATTTGCAGGGAAGTTCACAACAGCTGTAGAGCAGCTGAAAGTCGGAGATGGATTCGGCGAAGGAACAACTGTAGGTCCACTTATTGATGCGAATGCAGTTTCGAAAGTACAAGAACATATTGAAGATGCAATTCAAAAGGGCGGAGAAGTTTTATACGGTGGCCATAAATTTGCAGAGTTAGATGGTTATTTCATTCAGCCAACGGTAATTGGATTGGCAAATGACACGATGCTTTGTATGAATGAAGAAACATTTGGACCGGTTGCACCAGTTGCTAAATTTAAAACAGTTGAAGAAGTAATCGAACGAGCAAATAATACACCATATGGCTTGGCTGCTTATATTTTCACAAAAGATATTAGCCAAGCATTCCAAATTAGTGAAGCGTTAGAGTACGGAATTATCGGCTTAAACGATGGCCTTCCATCAGTTGCACAAGCACCATTTGGAGGCTTTAAAGAAAGTGGTATCGGCCGTGAAGGAGGCCATTTCGGTATCGAGGAATATTTAGAAATTAAATATATTTCGTTAGGACTATAAGTAGTATACTAGAATCTCTATAAGGTAACAGAGAAGGAGATTCTAGTATGGTATATTGGCTATTATTACTCGTAACAATTATTTTTGAAGTAGCTGGAACGATTGCGATGAAGTTATCGAATGGTTTAACAAAGCTTGTTCCAAGTGTACTTATTTTCGTATTCTATGGAATTTGTTTCAGCGTGTTTGCTATCGTTGTTAAAAAGATTCATTTAAGCATTGCTTATGCAATTTGGTCTGGTGTGGGAACGCTACTTATTACAATCATTAGTGTGTACTTTTTTAAAGAGCATATTAATTTATTCCAAGCATTTTGTATTCTCTTTATTGTTTTAGGAGTAATTGGACTGAAAGTGTCATCGGCATCATAAAAGGCTATCTTCCGGCGTGGAAGATAGCCTTTTATTTTTATTAAAACGCCCAGTTACCTTTACGGAAGATCGGTTCATGTCTTCCATCAGCTGTAATGCCGTCGATATCAAGCTCAGCTGATCCAATCATGAAGTCTTCGTGTGTAATACTAGCGTTTGCGCCATTTTCAGCAAGTTCTTCTTTAGACATTGTTTTTCCGCCAACTAAGTTAAATGCATAAGCATTTCCGATTGCAAGGTGACAAGATGCATTTTCATCAAATAGCGTATTGTAGAATAAAATATTTGTGTTTGAAATTGGTGAATCATGAGGTACTAAAGCTACTTCGCCTAAGAAGTGAGAACCTTCATCTGTTTCTACTAAATGTTTTAAAGCCTCTTCACCAGATYCAGCTTTATAGTCTACGATACGTCCGTTTTCGAATGTTAATGTAAAGTTATCGATAATATTACCTGCAAATGCTAACGGTTTTGTGCTAGATACTTGGCCGTTCACACCTGTTTTAAGAGGCATTGTAAATACCTCTTCAGTTGGAATGTTAGCCATAAATGCTACGTTCTTTTCATTTAAGCTACCAGCACCAGCCCATACATGYTTCTCTGGAAGTTCGATTGTTAAGTCTGTTCCAGGGCCTGTATAGTGAAGAGCTTTATAATGTTTTTCGTTTAAGTAATCTACTTTTGTATGTAGTGTTTCATCATGTTCTTTCCATGCTTCCACAGGATTTTCTAAATCAGCACGAGTAGCTTTGAAGATAGCATCCCATAGTTTTGTTTCTTGTTCTTCTGGCGCTACGTCAGGGAATACTTTTGCAGCCCATTCTTTCGTAGGAACAGAAATTACGCACCAGCTTACTTTATCTGCTTGTACATAATCACGGTATACTTTCATCGCTTCTCCAGCTACTTTATGAGCTGTTGCAATTTTCTTTGGTTCTACACCTTTTAATAGATCAGGATTCTCTGCATAGATGGACATAAATGCAGCGCCTTCTTTTGCTAATTCTTCACGAGCATKTGCTTTCCAAGAAGGGAATTCAGAGAAAGCTTCTTCAGGAGCTAGATCGAACTTTAAGCGTGTTAACGTCTCATCATTCCAATCAACATATACGTGTTTTGCACCAGATTTATATGCTTTTTCTGTAACTAGGCGTACAAACTGTACAGCCTCAAGAGGTGCACTGATTGATAAAGTTTGTCCGGGTTGAATATTAACACCAACATTGACTGCAAGGGCAGCATATTTCTCTAACGTTTGTTCAAATGACATATGTATAATCTCCTTTAGTTTGAAAGATTTCTTACTATATATAATACAAGAAAATTCTAAAAATATATATAAATATAACGTAAAAAGAGAGCTCAAAATGTATTGAGCTCTAATAGTTATTTAATCGAAGAAGCAAATTGTTCTACAGTCGTTGTATGGTGTATGCGAACACGCTTCATTTTTAACAACTCATCAGGTTCACCCTTCGTAATGAATTGTCCTGGCTTCGTTGTTGTTGCAAATTGATAGTGTTTCTTTGTTTCTGCGACAACTTTATCATCTACATGACCAAATGGATAAGCAATTGCGATAACAGGCTTACCTGTTATTTTCTCTAGCTTTTCTTTTGATCCTTTTAACTCTTCATCATAGTTTGTAATTTTCGGCAAGTCTGCGTGTGTTGCTGTGTGAGATTGTACAGAAAAAATACCTGAATCAACCATTTCTTTTATTTCAGATGTAGAAAGGGCGCCTTCTACATCAACGTTATCAACAATCATATATTCTGTTGCCGCTGGTTTAAATGTATCGTCTTTTAGTTTTTGTAAAACATGAAATGCATTCATATTATTTTTCATACCGTCATCAAATGTAACGAAAATCGGCTTGTTTACTTTATTTATATCGCCCCAGCGTTCAAACGTTAACAAAGTATAACCATTTTCTTTTAAATACTTCATTTGTGCTTCAAAGTTAGCAGGCGATACGAATAAATCTTTAATACCTTGTCCATGATAATCATCAATTGCGTGATACATAAGAACAGGAACTTTTTGCTCGAAAGTAATAGTAGATTCCGTAAGTGGAATAGTTTTTCCGCCCTCTGTTGTTCCTGTAGCTTCAATTTGATATTCACCGCGTTTTCCTTCAAATTCTTTTATATCAAAGGGAAGTGTAAATTGTTGATTTTTCTCTTTAGAAGAAAAGGATTTAGCACTTTCCTTTCCATCAGCAGTGCGCCAAATTTTATATTGTACTTCGGTTAAAGAATCYTTTATGTCYGTAATATGAATATTTGCGTTTGTAGATTCGTGCGTAATTGGATTATAAGAAATTTTACCTTGTTCCCGCACAGTCTCTTCTTGTTTCTTAACCTCTTGAACCTTTTTTTCTTTTTTAGGCTCTACATTGCTAGTATTACATCCTGCTAGAATGGCAGATGTACATAAAGCAATCGCTGCGTATTTTCTCATAAAATCACCTTCTATTGTGTATTATGTTGCATACTTACATTAAAATCCCCACCGCTATAAGAGAGGTGGGGATATACCCTTGTTCATCATATCATTTTTAGGTGAATGGTAGGTTAGTGACTTTGAATAGAGGTATTCTTGCGTTTCTTATTTGATTTGATAATGATATAACCTACTACAAAAATAAGAGGGATAATGAATACATAGATTGGCATTCCCCATACATAATAGCTTTTCATGCTTAAAACTAGTAAGTGTAAGAAGTCGAAAAGGGCGTGAGCTTTCATAATATCCTCCAATATATTTTTTTACAAATTATAACATTTTTAATTTGTAATTTGTATATTTTGGTAAATAATTTAAGTTAATTTTAAAGTAAGAGAAAGGTTTATTAATATGCAATTTTGCATATGTAGAGTAGTTTCTATTAAAATATCAGGATCTTGGACTATAATAAGAACCGCTATAAATGTAAGTAAGAATGATGTACGGAGTGGAGAACAGAAATGAAATATAAAAAACTAGTATATATCCTKYTCATATCGCTATTCATAGTCGGTTGTCAAAGTGAARYGAGTAAAGCGAATAGTGTGGAGGAGTGGGTATTACAAAAGAAGAATATGATTTTATGATAGATGAAATGAATAATGCAGAATATATAAATACAAAAGACGGAAAACTCTTTTTTAAAAAGAAAGACCATGAAATTCAAATTCTCTCTGATGAGAATTTGAAACTAATTAAAAATATTCGAATTGATACAGAGAAGAATACAATTAAAACTCCTTTTGGAGAGTGTGAATATGAAGGTGAAATAAAGGCATCGGATGAACAAAAAGCTACTGGGCCATGGAGTGGGAAGATGTGGACCTTAAAAAGCGATGGATTACTTTATCATTTTTCATTAGGAAAGTTAAAAAACATAAACAAATCTATCATTTATATTTCAATAAAAGGTATATATAAAGATAGGATTATCAATACAGAAGAAGCGGTCGAATTTCACTCGGTTTCATAAAGAATCAAAAAATCACCTTACTTAAACAAGTAAGGTGATTTTTTATTAAATAAACAATCCAGCGATTGTTGCAGATAAAATAGAAGCAAGTGTTGATGCAAATAGCATTTTCCAACCAAATTTAGATACGATGCTTCCTTGTTTTTCAGAAAGGGCACGGATTGTACCAACAATCGCACCAATTTGGCTAATACTTGCGAAGCTAATTAAGAATACTGTAACGATTCCAACCGTACGTGGAGCTAATGTTGCAGTAGCGCCTTTTAAATCAAGGATTGCTACAAACTCGTTTAATACAATCTTCGTACCCATAATACCACCAGCTGGGATAATATCTTGAGTTGGAATACCCATTAAGAATGCGAATGGAGAAAGTATATAACCGAAGATTTGTTGTAAAGTAACAGCRTATCCCATTGCACCTGAAGCAGCGCTAATTACGTAGTTTACAACTTCCATAACACCAATGAAGGCAATCATTAACGCAGCAACGATACCAGCTACTTTTAAACCATCAAGCGCACCGTTAATCATAGCGCCGATAAGGCTATCTCCGAATAGGTTTCTATCAAATTTTTGAACCACTTCGTCTTCTTTTTTCGTATCAACTGGTGTTAATAATGAACAAACGATTAAGCTTGAGAATAAGTTTAGCGGAAGAGCCGCTAATACATATTTCGCATCTAACATCATAACGTATGATGCTGTTACAGAGGCAGAAACTGAGCTCATTGCAGAACAACAAATGATAAACATACGGTTTTTATTAAAATGTTGTAAATCATTTTTAATAACGATTAACGCTTCACTTGAACCAAAGAATACAGAATTTACTGCGTGGAATGATTCAACGCGTGGTAAACCAGTAATTTTTGAAAGTGCACCGCCGACAATACGAACGATGAATGGTAAAACACCTAAATAACTAAAGATAGAAAGTAGTGCTGAGAAAAATACGATAATTAGTAATACGTTTAAGAAAAAGACAAAATCTCTTTGAATTCCATTAAAGAGAAAATCGACACCTGTCGTACCAAGTTTAATTAGTTTGTTGAAAACTTTACTAATGAAGATGATAA
>NZ_JBFTMA010000215.1:0-5998 GCF_056396725.1 Bacillus sp. 05T31 | reverse complement strand
AATTAATTCTTGCTGAGCATCGATAATTAATAGTGCTTGTTTCATTCGATATCCCCTTTAATATAAAATAAATTCCACTTTACATATTCTTTTATATTGTAAGGAACTCCTCTTTTTTCTAAGAAGTAGACGATAGATTTACAAAGTTGTCAAATAAATTTCATTCTCATAGAGTATAAAAACATGTATGATAAGAAGTGGAGAATTTTTGAGTAGGTGGGAATATCATGCAAACAGTAGAAGATTATCTTTCATTCTTACATACGAAAGGATTTAAATTATCAGAGGAAGCACAAGGGTTTATTATGTTCGGACAAGGATATACTGGTGCATCTGATGGGATTGTGAACGTAGCAATAGAAGCGACGATTAAACATCAATTACAGTTTGATGGCAGTTATTTTGTTGCATTATTAGAACGATTGAAAGAAGAAGAAATTACAGATAAAAAAAGCGCTAAGGCTTTTATGCGGAAGTTACAAGCGTAACTTCACGCAGCCTGCGCTTCTTTTTTTGTTTTGGAAGGCAGCTCAACAAAAACCATGCCTAGGAAAATACATAAACAACCGATAATGGCAGAAATAGAAAGTTGTTCGTTTGCAACTAGAACGCCTGTTAATGCAGCAAAAACGGGCTCCATTGCGAAAATAATTGCTACTCTTGTTGGAGAAGTATGTTTTTGTGCCGATGTTTGAATGAAAAAAGCAATGGATGTCGCAAATAGGGAAGTTAGAAATAGAGCGAATAAAAAGGATTGATTCGTCCATAGTGAAACTGAAAATAATTTTTCCCAATCTTCAAACAAAAAAGCGCAAATAGAAGAAAATATACCGACAGCTAATACTTGAGAGGTGCTTAGTAATAAAGGTGATATTTTCTTAGAAAAGAAACCGTTAACAAGAATATGGGCAGCAAAAGCAACTGCACAACCGAGAACGAGTATATCTCCAATGTTTAATTGAAAAGAATCACCAGCCGTTAATAAGTATAAACCTGCTGTTGCTACAGCAATGCCCATTACGATAAAAATGGTAGCTTTTTGTTTTAAAAAGATAAAAGACAAAATTGGTACCATAACGATGCTAAGTCCAGTTAAGAAACCAGCTTTTGAAGAAGTTGTATAAAGTAAGCCGAATGTTTGTAATAAATAGCCAACACATAAAAAGAATCCAACAATTAATCCAGCGAAGCTACTCTGTTTTATATCTTGTTTTGAAGCTCYTTTTGAGAAAATCATTTGAACGAATAATAAAATAATTCCAGCGAATAAAAAGCGAATMCCATTAAAAGTAAATGGACCAACGAAAGACATAGCATTTTGAACGACAACAAACGTAGCTCCCCAAATAAAAGAGACAAATAATAAAGCAAGAGGAGCAACCCAATCTTTTTTCACACTCATACCCCCGTTAATTTTGTAAGATAGCTTTTCTAGCTAATTCATCAGCAACTTTATTTTGACTACTTGGAATCCACTTAATAAAAAAGAGATCGAAACTTTTTATGTACTGCAGTGCTTCCTCTAATAGTGGTGCAAATATTTTATTTTTTGCGTATTCTTTTTCGACAGCTCGCTCGACAAGCTGCGAATCGGTACGAAAAGAGACAATGTTATAATTATGCTCCGTGCAATATTTTAATGCCGCAAGTAAAGCGTGGTATTCTGCTTCATGATTGGACATTGTCCCAAGGGGCAATGATAACTGTACAGCTGGTTGCACCCCTTTAATAAACACTCCTGCACCAGAAGGACCAGGATTTCCTTTTGATGCACCATCAATATATACTTCAATCAAAATGAGAAACCTCCAAATTATAAGATGATCCCCTACTTATATGTTTCTTTGAAGTAGGGGATAGAGTACTTTAGCCGATTGTAATACTATAACGACATGTAAATGTTTCATTCGTTTGTAAAGATTGAATTCCTTTTTTTTCCTTGAAATCTTTTGCCGGATTTACTTCGTCAGCAATCCCGTACCAAGGTTCAATACATAAGAAAGGTGCGTTCTCGCCTGGTGTCCATACACCGACAAATGGGAATCCGTCAAATTCTACTTTTACAAATTTATTATGTTTATGAGAACGAATAGAGATTTCATCCGTATTCATATTTTCAAAAATAAGTGCATCATTTTTGAATAAATCGTATGTAAGTGGTAATTCATTCGTATTTTCAGCGATTAATTGCTTTTTACTTGAAAGATAAGGTCCTTCTAATACGCTTGTTTCTAAGCGTTCAGAACCATTAAATGATAAATGATAATCTGTAAATGATTCGCCCTCTAATAAGGGGAAGTTGAAACCAGGATGTGCTCCGATTGAGAAGAACATCTCTTTTGAAGTAGGGTTATTTACTTCATATGTTACATGAACGATTTGTCCATCTAGCTCATAAGAAACGAGTAATTCGAATTCGTATGGGTATTTTTTTAATGTTTCTTCATTACTAGTAACAATATAAGTAATATTCGTTTCACTTTGTTCTTGTACAGAGAATGTAAGATCACGAGCAAAGCCGTGTTGTGTTAAAGAATACGGTTTACCATCTAGGTAGTATGTATTATCTACTAATCGGCCGACAATTGGGAATAAAATTGGTGCGCGGCGCCCCCAATAAGTAGAATCGCCTTGCCATAAGTATTCAGTGTTATCTTCTTTTAAGCGAACGCTTTGTAATTCTGCACCTTTGTCAGAAATGGAAACGATCACTTTTTCATTTTGAATTGTTGCTGTCATGAAGTGAAACCTCCTAAATCTTTCATATGTTTTATTATACGTTGTCCATAAGAAAAAAGGTAGTAAATGATAGGAATCTATTGACGAAAGAGTGCCTATTGCGTACAATATAATCTTGTTGCTTAAAAACGAATAACGTGGTTCGAAACCATCCCACGTAAAAAAACTAAGGAGATTTTGTCATGAATATAAGAACATTAGTCGGTAATGGTATTTTAGCGGCATTATATATTGCTGTTTCTATGCTTATTCAGCCATTTGGCTTTACGAGTGTACAGTTTCGTATTTCAGAGATGTTTAATCATCTCGTTGTATTCAATAAGAAAGCAATTTACGGGATTGTATTAGGTGTATTTTTAACGAATCTCTTTTTCTCACCTATGATCGCTTATGATTTAGTATTTGGAGTAGGGCAATCCATTCTTGCATTACTTGCAACTATTATTTCTATGCGCTTCATTAAAGGTGTTTGGGCTCGTATGATTTTTAATACAGTTATTTTTACAGTCACAATGTTTATGATTGCAATTGAACTTCATCTTGCGTTTGATCTGCCATTTTTATTGACATGGCTAACTTGTGCAGTTGGTGAATTTGTTGTAATGGCAATTGGTATGCCTGTAATGTACTGGATTAATAAGCGAGTGCAATTTGAAAGATTTATGCAATAGATGAAAGAGCTGTCCTTACTTAGGATGGCTCTTTTTGTATGTGATTAAATTGTATATAATACTGTGCCTCTTGATAAAATATAATAAAATAAATATAAGAAGTCTTATAAAAGGGGAATCTAGTATGAAATATAAAATACATTGGTTGTATAAAACGAAGCGTGGTTTACAAACTGAATTAACAACAGATTATATGAACATAGAAGAAGTGCTTCAATTTGCGGAGGATTTTGAGAAAACAGGTAGGGTGAAAGAACTTTTATTTTTCGATGAAATGGACGCGGAATGGTCATTAAAAGAAATGAAAAAACTGAGTAAGCAAGTGGAGGAAGATCCGCAAGAAATTCAAGTTTATTTTGATGGTGGTTATGATGTACAGACGAAAGAAGCTGGGGTTGGTATATGTGTATACTATAAAAAAGGAAATACAAATTACCGAATTCGTCGCAATGCATACATAGAAGGCATATATGATAATAACGAAGCGGAGTATGCAGCATTATTATACGGGATGAATACACTCGAGGAATTAGGAATTAAATATGAAGCAGTTACACTTCGTGGAGATTCTCAAGTTGTACTGCAGCAATTAGCTGGTGAATGGCCTTGCTATGATGAACATTTAAATCATTACTTAGATCAAATTGAACAAAAAGCGAAGSAAATGAAATTAAAACTTATTTGTGAACCGATATCTAGAAAACAAAATAAAGAGGCACATCAATTAGCAGCGCAAGCATTAGAAGGGACGACAATTGATAGTCATAAAGAAATAACCGAATAGAGAGGTGCACACGTGAAGAAGAAGCAACTCATTACAGAGGTAAATGACTTATTAGAAACGTATTGCGGAGGGTGTTTCCTGCAGGAACATAATCGGAAAAATCATAGTAAATACTATGCCCATTCTTTTTGTATACGGCAATGTACGGTTGGAGAGAAGTTGAAAAAGTATGGGGAGCAATTGTCATAAAAAAACATCCAGAGAATTTTCTCTGGATGTTTTTTAGTGCTTCGCTTCATGTAATTGATGCTCGCATTTACTTAATTTTTTTTCTTCATTCATTAGAAATGGCTCATCTAAATCCGTTGCAACGGATTTCATGATTTCAAGCTGAGAACGAGCCGATTCTACTGCAGTAGTGGCATGCTCTAATGTGTCTGGATCCATTGAAATTGTTGCAGAACCTACCATTTTTTGTGCAGTTTCTACACGGAATTTTACCTCTTCAAAATCATTTACATGTGACCCCATTGTTATTGCCTCCTTTGTATTTTGCGCATTTCACATAGTTTTTGCTCTGGAAAACGGAAATATACAAAGGAATAACAAAGGAGGTTACCAAGTAAGGTAACCTCCTGTCATATGTGGGATTAAAGTTTCGCTACGTTAGCAGCTTGAGGTCCACGGTTTCCTTCAGTAATGTCGAAAGATACTTCTTGACCTTCCTCTAAAGCTTTGTAGCCGTCGCTTTGAATAGCAGAGAAATGTACGAATACATCTTCAGAGCCTTCCATTTCGATAAATCCAAAACCTTTTTCATTGTTAAACCATTTTACTTTTCCTTGCATGTCACAATTCCTCCTAAAAACGATTCCTTTTTTCATTTAGTGAAATTCATTAAAAAATAATAAAAATAAAAAATGCTATATTCTCGAATATTCTGCTAAATGATTAATTTAAATATACATGAATTGGTAGAATTTAGTCAAGTAAGCGTTTTTAAAATTTTGTATTTTGAATTAATTTTTTCTCGAATTTTTAAAAAGGTATAGGACAAGCCGAGTATGTAATATTCTTAAGT
Source organism: Bacillus sp. 05T31 (assembly GCF_056396725.1). NCBI lineage: Bacteria > Bacillati > Bacillota > Bacilli > Caryophanales > Bacillaceae > Bacillus > Bacillus sp. 05T31. Next base: position 783 of record NZ_JBFTMA010000215.1, on the reverse strand, counting down.
GAATGCTGTACATAATGAGGTGAAAGAATGGATGAGTCTTATTTATTAGATAATGAAGGGATGAAAAATAGAGTCGACATACCGAATTGGGTTGCAAAAGAATTTCATGATTTTTCGAGTGTCGTGTTAGAACCAACCTTCCCGTGTTATTTCGGTTTAACAGCTTTGAAGAAGAATGAACTTCGTTATTCATTTCTCTCTCATAATGATTGGAGTCATTTGCCCAATACAATGTTAACTTTTTTGGAGCTAATGAAAGAGCGGCCGATTGTAAGAAGAGGATTTTTTCTTTTTGTGGAACCAGAATGTGAAGAAAAATCAATCGAATATTATCGAGATTATTTTTGGAAAGTACTACAATATTTGCATGAACAAGATAATCAATTATGGCCAAAGCAAATCCCGAAAAATCCAGACCATCATTTATGGGAATTTTCATTTGGTGGTGAACCAATATTTGCATTTGGGAATGCGCCAGCTTATAAACAGCGAAAGACTAGGCATTTAGGAAATTCTCTCGTTATTGGATTCCAGCCACGAACTATTTTCGATGGATTAGAAGGAGATCGTCCTAAAGGGTCGTATTCAAGACAAATGGTCCGTGAACGAGTTGAAAAGTGGGATCAGTTGCCGAAGCACCCTAACATTAGTCACTACGGCGATCCTAATCATCGTGAATGGAAACAATATTTCATAGGGGATGATATTGAGCCGATTAAAGGTAAATGTCCTTTTCATCATAGAGTAGAGAAATAAGAGCCATCAACTGGATGGCTCTTTTGC
>NZ_JBFTMA010000214.1:0-6045 GCF_056396725.1 Bacillus sp. 05T31 | reverse complement strand
CTTCAATTCCACGTGCGAAAAGAATTGTTCCATTTCCATCTGGAGATTGGTCTCCTTCTTGGATGAAGCGTAAATCTGTATATTGACTTACTTTAAAGTCACGTTCTGGATTTACATTTACATAATGGAATCCTTCTTCGTTCGCTCCTGAACATCCGTTGACAATTGATGCTACAGCATGGTCAGCGATAATTTCGATATCCCCTGTAACACCAATCGGTCCTAAAGAACCCACTTCACAGTTTAATAACTCTTTTATTTCTTCATGTGAAGCAAGCTCAACGACTGAAGCTCCGTATACATTCTTCACTTTTACATCATTGACTTCATGATCGCCACGAACAAGTACTACTACTAATTTCGCATCTACTTTAAACACCATAGATTTAATGCATTTTTCTGCTGCGATATTTAAGAATGCAGATACTTCTTCAATAGCTTTTTGATCTGGAGTTGCTACTTTTTCAAGTGCTTTTTCGGCTTCATCACTCTTCGTATACGTAGCAACAACAGGAGCCATTTCAATATTTGCCGCATAATCAGATGTATCAGAATACGCAATTGTATCTTCACCTACATCAGATAACACCATAAATTCGTGTGTATCTTTTCCACCCATTGCTCCAGAATCAGCTATAACTGCACGGAAATTCAAACCACAACGAGCAAAGATATTAGAATACGCTTTGTATAAACCGCTATATACTTCATCCAAACTTTCTTGTGTTGCATGGAAAGAATACGCATCTTTCATTAAAAATTCTCTTCCGCGTAATAAACCGAAACGTGGTCTTTGCTCATCACGGAATTTTGTTTGAATTTGATATAATGTTAATGGTAGTTTTTTGTATGATTTAATTTCATCACGTACAAGATCTGTAATTACTTCCTCATGAGTTGCCCCTAGCGCAAACTCGCGAGCATTACGATCTTTCATACGCATTAATTCTGATCCGTAAGAATACCAACGACCTGATTCTTGCCATAATTCAGAAGCTTGCATAGCTGGCATTAATAGTTCTACTGCCCCTGCGCGCTCCATTTCTTCACGAACAATACGTTCTACTTTGTGTAACACTTTTAAACCAAATGGTAGAAAACTATAAATACCAGAAGCATTTTGACGCATAAACCCTGCGCGAAGTAATAATTGATGACTCTTAATTTCAGCATCTGCTGGAACTTCACGTAATGTAGGACTGAATACCATACTTTGTTTCATTTATTCGCACCTCTTCATTTTACTCTTACACGCAATAAAATCCCTCACCTCGAGTTAGGTGAGGGATTTTATTCTATGAGCTCTATTTCATTATAAACTTCTTCTTATTTTACAAGAAAAACTTACGGATGTCATTCCATGTTACAACTAACATAAGCAACATTAATAATGCAAACCCAATAAAGTGAACCATTCCTTCTTTTTGACGATCAATTGGTTTTCCTCGTAACGCTTCAATTAAGAAGAAGAACAAACGTCCACCGTCTAAAGCTGGGACTGGTAATAAATTAAATAAACCAAGGTTAATACTTAAAACTGCCGCTAAACTTAGTACACGCGTAAATCCATAATCTACAACTTGATCTGTTAGATTATAAATTCCTACTGGACCTGACAACTCATTAATAGAAAATTGACCCGTTACTAATTTCACAAGAGAATCAAAAATTAGTTTCGTCCATTCGTATGTTTGTTCAAACCCTGATTTAATAGAACCCATCACTGTTTTCTCTACAGGAGAATAAACACCAATTCTACCAACTTCGTCTTTTCCTTCTTTATCAAGCGTTGGTGTTACTTTCACATTAAATTGCTCACTATCACGCTTTACATGTAACGTAATTTCTTTATTTGGGTTTTCACGTACAATCGTTACAACATCTTTCCATGTACTAGTGTTCTTCCCATTGATTGCTTGAATCGTATCGTTTTCTTTTAATCCAGCTTGTTCTGCAGCACTATTCTCCATTACTTTTCCGACCATTGGTTTGTCAACAGGAACTCCTTGTACAAATCCAAGAATCACAAAAATAACAAATGCTAGAATAAAGTTCATTGCAGGACCTGCAAAGATTGTTAGAGCACGTTGGCCCAATTTTTTAGAGCCAAATTGTCTATTGTACGGAGCGATTTGAATTTCTTCTCCCGCAGAAATGATACGAGCTTTTTCATTCACTCGGAATGTTTGCAGCTCTTCCTCGTACTCTTCATAACCCAAAATTGTAAGATTATGCTCTAAATCAGCTTGTTCGACTTCAATGACACGAACATTTGGATATTTTTCATGTCCGTCAAAAACTAATTTCACAACTTCGTCTTTTTCATTTAATACAAGTCCAACCTTTTTTCCAGGTTTTAACTCAACTGTGTCCGCATCCTCGCCAGCCATTCTTACATAGCCACCAAGGGGCAGTAATCGAATCGTATACACCGTTTCATTCTTTTCAAATGAGAATATTTTCGGACCAAAACCAATCGCAAACTCGCGGCACAAAATACCTGCTCTTTTTGCGAAATATAGATGCCCTAGCTCATGGAAAAATACGAGTGCACCGAAAATTAATATAAAGGCAATCGCTGTATTCAATTCCATAACCACCTTTGCTAAATTTGTTCCATCACAAACCGTCTTGTGGCTGCATCAATTTCCTGAATTTCCTCTAAGCTCGGACGTGCAATGACAGTGTGATGGTGCATTGCTTTTTCAATGAGGTCTTCCACTGTTAAGAAACCAATTCTCTTTTGTAAAAAAGCTTCAACAGCTACTTCATTTGCCGCGTTCATTACAGCCGGCATACTTCCACCTGTCTTTCCAGCTTCATACGCAAAACGTAGACAACGGAAACGCTCTTGATTCATTTTCTCAAAATGCAATGTTCCCATTTCCCATAAATTTAACTGTTTCGTGTCTGAAAGAGGCAATCTATCAGGATATGTAAGCGCGTATTGAATCGGTACTCGCATATCAGGTGAGCCAAGCTGTGCCATTACACTACGATCTTCAAATTCAACCATAGAATGAATAATACTTTCTTTATGTAGAACAACATCGATTTGCTCATAAGGGATACCAAAAAGCCAGTGTGCTTCAATTACTTCTAGCCCCTTATTCATCATTGTAGCAGAATCAATTGTAATTTTCGAACCCATTGACCAGTTTGGATGACGAAGTGCATCTTCTACGGTCACTTGATGCAATTCATCTCTCGTTTTATCACGAAAACTTCCGCCTGAAGCAGTTATAATTAAGCGAGAGATTCTTTTTTCATTTTCACCATTCAAGCATTGAAAAATAGCTGAATGTTCACTGTCTACTGGAAGTAACGATACATTATGTTTTCGTGCTGCTTCCATTACAAGATGCCCTGCAGTTACTAACGTTTCTTTATTTGCAATTCCAATTGTTTTTTTCGCCTCAATTGCGCGGAGTGTCGGTAACAACCCTACGCTACCTACAACAGCATTCACTACAATTTCTGTATCTGGGTGCAGCGCTACTTCTAATAAGCCTTCGCTACCATATACTACTTTTGTATTACCAGAAACAGCTTGTAATTTTAAAACATCTTCCTCTCTTTGCACAGAGACAATTTGYGGGGAAAATTCTTGAATTACCTTTACTGCATAATCAACATTTTTCCCTACAGAAAAAGCAACGAGACGGAATTGGTCTGGGTGCGAGCGTAACACATCTAATGTTTGTGTACCGATTGATCCGCTTGCACCTAGTAAACTAATGTTTTTCATGACTCCAACCCCTCGTTCATTTATTAATTGTATTGTAATAAGAAGTATAGAATTGGTAACACAAATAACCAACTATCTGTTCGATCTAAAATACCACCATGTCCAGGTAAAATTGTACCTGAATCCTTTACACCATAATGGCGTTTAAATGCAGATTGCACTAAATCACCAATTTGTCCAAAAATAGAAATGATAATCGTCAGAACGATTAAAACTCCTACATTCGCTTCAACTGGGAAGAACATATTGTAAACAAGTGCAACAACAATTCCACAAACAATACCGCCTAATGAACCTTCAATCGTTTTATTCGGACTAATTTCTGGCCATAATTTTCTTTTTCCAAATGCTTTTCCTATGAAATATGCACCTGAATCAGTTGCCCATATGACAAATAGTGCACAGAACACATATTTGATTCCTAATATTCTCGTTTCATTTAAATATAAGAATCCCATTCCAACATATGTCGTTGCCATAAGTAAAAATGAAGCATTGTCAAAAGTAAATGTATTCTTAGAAAGGACTGTATATGATAAAAGTAATAAAACAATCACAAATGTGATTTCTAATTTACCTAACCCAATCCACGTAAACAGTTCTGATGCACTACTCGGAATTAAAATAATCCACAATAATACTGCAGCTAAAACTGTTGGTACCGAAATAAGCGTAAGCTTGTTCATACGAATTAATTCATATAAACCTATAGAAGCAAGTGCATACACTAAAACTGTAAAAGGCACGCCACCGTAAATTACGATGGGAATGAATAGCGCGGCAGCAATCACTCCAGTAATAATTCTCTGTTTCACTACCAAACCCTCTCTTTCTACACGCCTCCGAATCTGCGCCCTCTATGTTGAAAGTCTGTAATCGCATTTAGCAAATGTTCCTCGGTAAAATCTGGCCAATACACATCTGTAAACCAAAATTCCGAATAAGCAATTTGCCATAACATGAAATTACTAATACGTAGCTCTCCGCTTGTACGGATTAACAACTCTGGATCAGGTAAAGAACTCGTCATTAAGTAAGAAGAAATCTTTTCTTCACTTATTTCTTCCGAACGAATTTTTCCTTCCTCACTATCTTTCATCATATGTTGCACAGCAGAAACGATTTCATCTCGACTTCCATAGTTTAACGCGAAATTAAGAATTAATCCCGTATTCTCTTTCGTATCTTCCATGGCTTTTTCCATCGCTCTGCGCGTATGCGTAGGAAGACGATCTTTTTGCCCTATTACTCGGACTTGTACGTTTTCTTCAATCAACTCTGGTAAAAATGCACCTAAAAATTCTTCTGGAAGCTTCATCAAATAATCAACTTCTTTTTTCGGTCTTTTCCAGTTCTCAGTCGAAAAAGCATAAAGAGTTAATACTTTCACATCAAGCTTACTTGCAAATTTTGTGATTTTCTTCACAACTTGCATACCTTCATGATGACCAGCAATGCGAGGCATGGCTCTTCTCTTTGCCCATCTTCCATTACCATCCATAATAATAGCAATATGTTCTGGGATATATCCTTTTTTCACTTTTTCAATGAGATGATCAAACGATGTGACCTTTTTACTTTTAAAAAAAGGAAACTTTTTAAACATCATTCATACCCTCCAACAAGCAGACGTATGCCTAAAAGTGTAAAAAGACCCCCTTAAGAAGAGGGTCATATTTGCGAAATTATCGCTATTACACTTCCATAATTTCTTTTTCTTTGTTTTTTGCGATTTCGTCAACTTTTGCAATATATTTATCTGTTTCTTTTTGGATATCTTCAGTATATCCTCTTAAATCATCTTCTGTAATGTCGCCAGCTTTTTCAAGCTTCTTAAGGTCATCATTACTGTCACGACGTACGTTACGAACAGCAACTTTTGCTTCCTCAGCATATTTCTTCACAACTTTTACAAGATCGCGACGACGCTCTTCTGTTAATGCAGGGAATGCAATACGAATTACAGTTCCATCATTAGAAGGGTTTAAGCCTAAATCTGCTTTTAAAATTGCTTTTTCAATATCACCGATAGAAGTTTTATCATAAGGTTGAATTACAAGCAAACGTGCTTCTGGAACTGTAATGTTCGCTAATTGCACAACTGGTGTTGGTGCACCATAGTAATCAACTTGTACCTTATCTAATACAGATGAGCTTGCACGACCAGCGCGAACTGTTGCTAATTCACGAGAATAAGCAGCAACTGCTTTTTCCATTTTTTCATTTGAAGACTTCAATACTTGTTGTCCCATAATTTATTTCCCCCTTACAACTGTTCCAATATTTTCGCCTAAAAC
>NZ_JBFTMA010000213.1:0-10057 GCF_056396725.1 Bacillus sp. 05T31 | reverse complement strand
TGGCTAAATTTACAGCTGATGAAAAAATACAAATCGTTCTACGTTATTTGAACGGAAATGAAAGTTATCGAGAAATGGGTAGAGCGATCGGTATAAGTGGCACAATCATTTTGAATTGGGTAAACCAATATAAGCAAAATGGTGTGGAAGCTTTTCTAAAACGATGTACAAATTACACACAACAATTTAAACTAGACGTACTAAACTTTATGATTGAAAACGGTATGTCCTTATTTGAGACGGCAGCTATCTTTAACATTCCTGCCCCTTCAACGATTTCTGTTTGGAAAAAACAACTCGAAACACAAGGAATTGATGCCCTTCAATCTAAGAAAAAGGGGCGTTCATCCATGAAAAAAGATTYAAATAAACAATTAAAACAAGCTTTAGCTGAAGGGTCAGTCGAAGCACTTGAAGCACGTATTAAACAGCTTGAAATGGAAAATGAGTACTTAAAAAAGTTGAATGCCTTAGTTCAAAACAAGGAAAAATCACAAAACAAGATAAAGCGCAAGTAGTCTATGAATTAAGGCATAAATATTTGGTGAAGGCACTCGTGGAGCTAGCTGGTATTCCACGAAGCACGTATTATGATTTAGTAAAAAAAATGAATCGCCCAGATGTAGATGCCGATTTGAAAGCTGAGATTAAAGCGATTTATGAGGAGAATGAAGGTCGTTATGGTTACCGTCGCATTCGTGATGAATTAACGAATCGTGGTCAGAAAGTGAATCACAAGAAGGTGCAACGCATTATGAAAGAGCTTGGCTTAAAGTGCGTTGTGCGCATGAAGAAATATAAATCTTATAAGGGGAAAGTCGGTAAAATTGCACCCAATATTTTAGAGCGTAATTTTTATGCAGATGCACCGAATCAAAAATGGGTAACAGACATCACAGAGTTTAAATTGTTTGGAGAAAAACTGTATGTATCACCTGTATTAGATTTGTATAATGGTGAAATTATTACCTATACAATTGGTTCTAGACCGACGTATTCGCTTGTTTCAGAGATGTTAGAGAAAGCATTAGAACGTTTACCTGAAAACCACCAGCTACTGATGCATTCGGATCAAGGATGGCATTATCAAATGAGACAGTACGTCCGTACACTTGAATCAAGAGCTATCGTACAGAGTATGTCTCGAAAAGGAAACTGTTACGACAACGCAGTAATAGAGAATTTCTTTGGGATTATGAAGTCGGAGTTCCTCTATATAAWAGAATTTGAATGTATTGAGCATTTTAAAATAGAATTAGAAAAATATATAGATTATTATAATACGAAACGGATTAAGGCAAAATTAAAAATGAGCCGGTACAATACCGGACTCATTTGGATCAAGTTGCCTAATGAAATAACCGTGTCTAACTTTTAGGGGTCACTTCAGTGAAGACGGATTAATGTTTTCTGGTGAGCCYATGAGTGAAGAAGCCGTTGAGTCTTTATTAGATGCAATGGATTACATTGTGAAACAAACTAAAGTAATCAATAAAAAATACGTGCCTAAGAAATATCGTAATACCGACGGCAACTGATGCGAGCTTAGGAGGGAAAACATTGAAATTCGTCATAAGAGATCTAGTCCAACAACTTTGCACAAAATACAACACGAATAACCCCTATGAGCTTGCAGATTGTTTAAAGATAAATGTACTAACCTGGGATTTACATGAAGAAATAAACGGATTTTATAAATACGAAAAAAGAAATCGTTACATTGTTATTAATAATCATTTGTCTCCATCCATGCAAAGAACTGTTTGTGCGCATGAATTAGGACATGCAATCCTACATACTCATGCGAACACACCTTTTCTGCGTAAGAACACATTCTTTTCAGTTGATAAATTAGAGATAGAAGCAAATACGTTTGCTGCGCTTCTGAATACTGGTATGCGTAAAGGTGAAGCTGCTGCATTACAATGGAAAGATATAAATTTAAAAGAGCATACCATAACTATTTCTAAAACATTAGATTTTACAGCTAAAACAAAAGAAGAATTATTCGGAGATACAAAAACATTTACTTCTAAACGTACTATCATGATTCCTAAATCATTAGTTGATGAGCTACTCGAACATAAAAAGTGGCAAAATGCTAATAAGCTTGTTTTACAAGATGCATATGAACATGAATTAGATTTGGTCTTTTCAAGAGTCGATGGAAAGTTCTTACCGAAGTCAACATTGTTCAATGCATTCTCACGCATACTAAAGAAAGCGAATTTACCTAGACTAGAAATACATTCATTACGACACACCCACGCGGTTCTTTTATTAGAGTCTGGTGCAAGTATGAAATACATTCAAGATCGATTAGGACATAAGAGTATTGAAATCACTGCTAACGTTTACTCTCATATCAGCGATAAAATTAATAAAGATTCCATTTCGGGGTTTGAAGCTTATATGAATAACGTATTGGGGTAAGTTTGATTTTTTTGTGGGTGTTTTGTGGGTGAATTACTCTTCTTTCAAATAAAAGTGTTTTACCCACAAAATAAAAAAACCCTCAACACGTTGTGTGTCAAGGGTTTGAGTCTCTTAGTATAGAGACATATATTGATCGCGTTCCCATTGGTGAACTTGAGTTCTAAAAATATCCCACTCAATTTCTTTTGCTTCAATGAAGTGCTCAAGTAAATGATCACCTAATGCGCCACATACGATTTCATTAGATTGTAAAGTAACTAACGCTTGCGCTAATGTTGCTGGTAAGTCAACGATACCTGCTTCTTCGCGCTCTTCTTTTGTCATTACGTAGATGTTACGGTCTACTGCAGCTGGTGGAGTTAATTTATTTTTAATTCCATCAAGACCTGCTGCTAATAATGTAGCCATTACTAAATACGGGTTCGCAGCTGGGTCAACACTACGTACTTCTACGCGTGTACTAATACCACGAGATGCAGGGATACGCACTAATGGACTACGGTTTTGTGCAGACCATGCTACGTAACATGGAGCTTCATATCCAGGTACTAAACGCTTGTAAGAGTTTACAGTTGGGTTTGCTACCGCTGTAAATGCTGGCGCATGTTTTAAAATACCTGCGATGAAGTGACGAGCATCATCACTTAATTGTAAATCACCGTTTTGATCGAAGAATACGTTCTCACCATTTTTAAATAGTGATAAGTTACAGTGCATACCTGAACCGTTCACACCGTATAATGGTTTCGGCATAAATGTTGCGTGTAAACCATGTTTACGAGCAATCGTTCTTACAACAAGCTTGAATGTTTGAATGTCATCACATGAGCGAATTGCATTTGCATATTTAAAGTCAATTTCATGTTGACCTGGCGCAACCTCATGGTGAGATGCTTCAATTTCAAAGCCCATTTCTTCAAGTTCAAGAACGATATCACGACGACAGTTTTCCCCTAGATCCATCGGCGCAAGGTCGAAGTATCCACCGTTATCGTTTAATTCTAATGTTGGATTTCCTTTTTCATCAACTTTAAATAGGAAGAATTCTGGCTCTGGTCCAAGATTGAAATCTGAGAATCCTAATGCTTCCATTTCTTTTAACACACGCTTTAAGTTGTTACGTGGGTCGCCATCAAATGGAGTACCATCAGCATTGTAATTATCACAGATTAAACGAGCTACTTTACCTTTTTCAGCTGTCCAAGGGAAAATTACCCAAGTATCTAAATCCGGATATAAATACATATCAGATTCTTCAATACGTACGAAACCTTCAATAGAAGATCCATCAAACATCATTTTGTTATCAAGAGCTTTTGTTAATTGGCTCACTGGAATTTCTACGTTTTTAATTACCCCTAAAAGGTCCGTAAATTGCAGACGGATATACTTTACATTCTCTTCTTTCGCCAAACGGAAAATATCTTCTTTTGTGTACCTAGCCATTATAAATTCCTCCTTAGTCCCTCTAAACACCTTCAGAATCAGTTATCTTTAGTGAAAAAACCTTGAAATGTCACCTTGTCGCAATGAGGTCCGATTATTTATCTACATCGTTAAATGAAAATAATCTACGATTCCCTTTTGTACGGGTTGGAAAAATAAGATTATGCTCTTCATAGTAGCGAATTTGACGTGCAGATAATTGTGTTAAATCCATTACAATACCAATTGGAAACAGCGGAGCAGAACGTCTATCTTCTTTCATTGTTTCAGTTCCTCCTTCGCCTTAACTGTTTCTCATTTTATACCATGTTATGTTTAGTGTCAATAGATGTTAGCTTTTCTTACATGATTTTTTTGTGAATTTTTTCATTTTTTTCTAATGGCACAAATCATTACTTTCACACGAAAAAAGCTGCCGAAATCGACAGCTTTCCTTTAAGAAATTGTTAATAGTTTTTTTTCAATTAACGCATCAATCGCAGAACAAATCGCAATCTTTACATGCGAATAAGTTAACCCACCTTGCACGTAAGCAACATAAGGCGGACGAATCGGACCATCAGCCGACAGCTCAATACTTGCACCTTGAATAAACGTCCCCGCAGCCATAATTACATCATCTTCATAACCCGGCATATAGTTTGCATATGGAGTGAAATGAGAATTAATTGGAGATGCATATTGAATCGCTTGACAGAACGCAATCATACGATCTTTATCATCAAATTGAACAGACTGAATTAAATCTGTTCTTGGTGCATTCCAAGCTGGTGATGTATTCATCCCTAACTTTTCTAAAAATGCAGCTGTAAAAATCGCACCTTTTAGCGCTTGTCCCGCTACATGCGGCGCTAAGAAGAAACCTTGATACATTTCTTGCAAACTGTATAAAGATGCCCCTGCTTCCGCACCAATTCCTGGAGATGTTAGACGATATGCACATGCTTCAACATACTGCTCTTTACCAACAATGTAACCACCAGTTTTAACAATTCCACCGCCAGGATTCTTAATAAGAGAACCTGCCATTAAGTCCGCACCAACATGACATGGCTCTTCTTCTTCAATAAATTCGCCATAGCAGTTATCTACAAATACAACAACATCAGGTTTAATCTCTTTCACAAACGCAATCATCTCTTTAATTTGTGAAACAGTAAACGACGGACGAGTAGCATATCCTTTTGAACGCTGAATACCAATCATCTTCGTATTACTATGGATCGCAGCTGCAACAGCTTCAAAGTCCACAAATCCCTCTTCAGTTAACGGAACTGCGTTATAACCAATATTATATTCTTTAAATGAGCCTACACCTTTTCCGCGTACACCAACGATTTCTTCTAACGTATCATATGGTTTTCCTGTTATGTATAGCAGTTCATCTCCTGGACGTAAAATACCGAATAGAGCTGTTGAAATTGCGTGAGTACCTGAAATAATTTGCGGACGAACAAGACCCGCTTCTGCCCCAAATACATCAGCATACACTTTTTCTAACGTGTCACGACCAATATCATCATAACCATAACCTGTCGTCGGAATAAAATGCGAATCGCTAATTTTGTGTTTACGAAAACTTTCTAATACACGAAATTGGTTACTCTCAATCACTTCATCCACATGTTTATGTACTTCTGTAATTTGACTTTCTACTTCTTTTACGATTGGAGCAATTTTTTCTCCATTTTTCAAACGATCAAACATTATTTTCTCCTTCTTCCACTAAAAATCTCTTTAATTGCCCCTTAAGCGATGAATGAGCAAATATATACCCTGTACAATCATATACAAATTTATCTTCTAGAAACTCCATTTTAGTTAATATTGTTTCTGTCTTTAAAAGCGTTAATAACCTACCTTCACTCGGAGGGATTTCCACTTGATAATCATCCATTTCTTCCTTCATCTTCGTTTCTAGCGCTTCTTTTATACGCAATAAATCACTTTCTTCAAAAGCACTAGTCATTAAGAAATCACTTTTCGGAAACGGAATGAAGTTTTGATGCAATTTATCTTTTTTATTATATAACGTAATAATAGGAATACGATTAATTTCAAGGTCCGACAATAATTGTTTTACTGTCTGCTCATGCCCTACATAATTAGGATCTGCAGAATCAACAACATGTAAAATAACATCCGCTTCCCCAGCTTCTTCTAACGTAGATCGAAAAGCAGCAATTAGTGACGTAGGTAAATCTTGTATAAAACCAACCGTATCAGTCAAAAGCACTGTATAACCAGAAGGTAACGGCATCTTTCTTGTCGTCGGATCTAGCGTTGCAAACAATAAGTTTTCTTCAAACGTATCAGCTTCCGTTAATCTATTAAACAACGTAGATTTTCCTGCATTTGTATACCCAATTAACGCAACTTGAAACACTTTATTATCTTTTCTTCTCTCACGATATCTTTTTCGATGCTCCACAACAACCGCAAGTTGTCTCTTTATTTCATCAATACGAGATCGAATATGACGACGATCCGTCTCAAGCTTCGTCTCTCCTGGTCCCCTTGTACCAATTCCACCACCAAGACGTGATAAAGCAAGACCTTGTCCCATAAGGCGCGGCATTGTATATTGCAATTGAGCTAATTCTACTTGAAGCTTACCCTCTCTCGATTTCGCACGTTGCGCAAAAATATCTAGTATTAACTGCGTTCGGTCAATCACTCTCGCATCTAATACTGAAGATAAATTCCGAATTTGACTTGGTGTTAACTCATTATTAAAAACAATAACAGCTGGTTCTAATTCTTCCGTCAACGCTGCAAGCTCTTCTAGTTTACCTTTTCCTATATAAGTCGCCGGATGAAACTTCGGGCGCTTTTGCGTCGTTGATACTAACACTTCCGCTCGCGCAGTTTTCGCTAGCGATGCAAGCTCTTTCATGGAATGCATAAATTTTTCATCATCATCTTGTGGCAATTGACAGCCAACTAATATGATTTTTTCTTTTTCTTCCATCAAATATGTTCACTCATCCTTTTCGAAATTTAAACCTTCTAATATAATAGCAGAGGAAGCACATTTCATCTAGTTAGCGAGGGAGAAAATTCATGGCATGGGAGATTTTTAGCATCATAGGCACAATCGCTTTCGCACTAAGCGGAGCAATTGTTGCAATGGAAGAGGATTATGATATTTTCGGGGTATATATTTTAGGAATGGCAACCGCATTTGGGGGAGGTGCCCTTCGTAATTTATTAATCGGTTATCCAATCGTCGCGTTTTGGCAACAAGACATGTTATTCCAAATCGCACTATTATCAATGACGATCATTTTTCTTTTTCCTAATAAATTAATTAAGCATTGGAAAAAGTGGGAAAACATCACAGATGCCATCGGCTTATCAGCGTTCGCCGTACAAGGAGCTCTATACGCCCAAAAATTAAATTTACCAATTAGCGCTACAATTGTAGCTGCTGTTTTAACTGGCATTGGCGGCGGTATTATTCGTGATCTTTTAGCACGTAGAAAACCTCTCGTCCTTCGAGCTGATGTATATGCGTTTTGGACGATTTTAGCCGGTTTTTTGATTGGTGCTAAAGTCATCGTTAGCGATTGGGCTCTATACACCTTATTCATTTTAATTGTTTGCTTCCGCATGGTTTCTATTCATTACAAATGGCATTTACCGCATAGACGCATCGATACAAAGGAGCGCTCAATGCATAAATAGCAATCTAACCTCTTTACATATCGTAAAGAGGTTTTTCTTTTCTAACGAGTTTTTCTTTACATAATGTTTATACTAATTTTTAAAGCGAGGTGAATGCAAATGACAAACCATGTTAATAAAGGAGCTCAAAAAAGCTCAGTAAACCAATTTGGACATGATCCAAATTCAGCGCACGAAAAGAGCGCTAAAATGGAACGTCTTCATAAAACTCACCAAGAAAAAGCAAAAAAAGAGTAAACGAACTTATGCATAAAAACAGACGCACAGTTTACGTACTGTGCGTCTCCTCTTCAAGCATTAAATCCATACTTGATATCCCAATTAAATCATATTTATCATACGTATCCTCTTGTAACAATCGCATAGCTTGTGTACGAATCGATTTTTCAACAATATTCCGTACGTATCGCCCATTACTAAACGATGTAATTTGCGACGAATACTTTACCGCATGTAAATGATCTCGAAATTTCCACTCCGCTTCTTTAGATAACTGATATTCGCGCTCCTCATACATTCTCTTTCCAATTTCCAACAGCTGATTTACCGAGTAATCCGCAAATTCAATAATAAATGGAAAACGAGATTGTAACCCTGGATTTAATGAAAGAAAATGATTCATCTCTCTTGAATATCCAGCTAAAATTAATACAAAACCGTGCTGCTTATCTTCCATATGCTTCACAAGTGTATCAATAGCTTCCTTCCCAAAATCCTTCTCTCCCCCCCGCGCTAAAGAATACGCCTCATCAATAAACAAAATACCTCCCATGGCCTTTTTTATTAAATCTCTCGTCTTTTGCGCTGTATGACCGATATACTCCCCCACAAGATCAGCACGTTCTGCTTCAACTAAATGCCCCTTCGATAAAATATTCATCTCAAACAACAATTTCCCTATCATTCTAGCAACGGTTGTCTTCCCAGTACCGGGATTCCCCCTAAATAACATGTGAAGCACTTGCTTCTCAGATTTCAACCCCATCTCTTGTCTTTTTTTATTTACATAAATCCAAGCATAAATTTCTTTTATTATCTTTTTTATTTCATCCATCCCAACGAGCTTTCCCATCTCTTCTTCAATTCTCTGCAACATCTCATGTTTAGTAGTGGTTTCACTTGAAATTACCGTTTTATTTTCTGATGCCGGTAACGAAATTTTCTTTCGATGGTTTAATACAATATTAATTTGATTGTTATTTTTCTTACGCATCGATTGTTCCATACAATCACCTCATTTTATCCACTCACCAAATATTATTATTCCAGTCCCTCTTGCAAATGCCTATTTTCAGAAAAGTTTGCTATAATATAAGAAATAATCAAGGTGGTGGGACTATGGAAACAACGGAATTCCATGATACAATACAAGCCTTTTCTATTTTTTTATTGAATAAAGGCCGAAAGTCTTCAACCATTAAACGTTATGTTTATGACATTGAAGATTTTGGACATTGGTTAGAAAAAAACAAAAAGCTCCCTTCCAGTAATATATGGGCAACACTTTGTACAAAAGACTATGAAGATTACTTTTCAGACTTAAAAAAGAATCGACACTACTCTGAGAAAACAATGCATCGTGTATTTATTGTATTAAATAGAATGCATCATTTTCTTAACATTCCAAATCCATTGAAGAATATGAAAATTACCATTCAACCAAACCGTGCATTGCGTAATGAAGATTTCATTTCATCCGATGAAGAAAAAAGATTAAAGCATATAGTCACTTCATTAGAAGGACTTTCAGAAAAACAACGTCCCGTTCGTCCGTTATTAATGGATCGTAATATCGTAATTTTAAGTCTATTAATCGACTACGGACTATCCTTACAAGAGCTTACAGCATTAACTATGCATCACGTTCATTTTGAAACTAATACACTTTCTATTCCAGCAACCGCAGGAGTAGAAAGAACAATCACATTAGCAATCGAAGACAAAAAACAACTGTACACATATTATAAAAGTATTCCAGAACCAGTTCGCCCTAAATACCATAGTAATGACCCGTTGTTTGTTGCATTCGATTTTAACCGTGGAACATACAGATGGGTATATGAAAACGACGCACCAAAAGCACTAACAGAAATCGCTATTCAAAAAATGATCCGACTTGAAGTAGCAAGAGCGAATTTACGTAAAGGCATTTCTGGACAACATTTCCGGAACACATTTATTTTACGCCTAATAAAAAAACAAACCCCAGAGCCAGAGATCATAAAATTAGTTGGCTTCAAATCAAAAATTTCACTAAAACGGTATTATAAATACGAAGAAAACAGAAAAAACGCCTTAAAATAAGGCGTTTTTTCTATTTTCTCTCGAAATAGCCAATTTTATTATGACCATTTAACTATTCCCTGCATCTACTATGATGAGCTTCGTTCCCATCCTAATTAGAAAGGAGAGATTTAATGTCTCGTTTTAACGACAATCAAAATAAATTCTCCAAACCATGCTTTCCAAGTAACCATGCTTTCCAAGT
>NZ_JBFTMA010000212.1:0-6075 GCF_056396725.1 Bacillus sp. 05T31 | reverse complement strand
CGTATTAGACTTTACTTCTTCATTATATTTCAAGTTGTCTTGTAACATTCTGTATACTCCCTCTATAAATATTGATATGTCAATGACTAATGCTATCTCTGAGTTTCTAAATCATATTTCTCAGAATCATACATCCGCCAATAAATTGTAACTAACGATATAATTCATAATACTTGCAAACACTTCACTATTGGATAAAATAATCTCTGATAAAGTTTTGCCAAATTCTGAACGATGTATTAGTATACATTAGGATCTTCTTATTACTTATAATATCAGATCCCCATATGCCTCTAAACATCTAATTGCTCATATGCTCCTTCATTTGATCGGCCTATTCTATTTGCTGGTGATACCACTTTAGCGACTCAATAGATCAATAACCTAGGAGCATAAATACCAGTTTCGCCTTGTTATCCTTTTAAACACTCTGAAGATTGATATATTAGGGAAATATTTTAGGACAAGTGAAATCCCTCATCATTTATTATTCATCCAAATAGAACTTCTTCTTATACTAATCAATAAATATTGAATCCCTACCTGCATAGCACGATGATAAAATTTTATCTAACAGGACCAGGCATGCTTTTTACCACTTATATTTATCGATAAAGCATATAAATCAGATATAATTATAACACAATAGGCCGCCACAATATTTATGTCGCAATAACCGCTCGTATCTTATCAGGCGTATAGAAATTTTTGTAATAAAGTCCATACCAGCTTCATGTAACTCTTTATCAATTCCTTTATAACCTGAATGCACCACCAACAAATAAAAGCATCTTGCGACAACTCACTTGTTCCATGCGAAAATAAATTCGGCCTCTTATCCATTATTTAATCCCCTTTATATCTAAGTGCTATTCCCTGACATTTAGTACTTCTAAAACCTCCCTAAACAACACCGAACCTCTCCCAACAACCAATTCCAAAGGAACCTCTTTAACTCGCCCATCTCTCCCCACCATAACAACTCCATTCTCATAATCAACCCAAATCTGAACATCCTGTACATAATAACTCTTAATAGCAGATGCCTCATCTAAATTGCGATGATTCAACTCCACCTTAACCTGTTTCGTAAAACGACGCAGCGTTTTCCAAAGAGTTCGTTCTTCTTTTGATTTCATAAATAGTTCTGGGAGTTCTTGTACTTCTTTTAATAACGACATAGTTGTTATTGTGTATGTTTGAATGCCATATCCCACTGGACGGATGAGGCAGCCTAGTTTTTTCCATGGCTCTAGTTCGAAATATACATACTCGTCGCTTTGTTGCATTTGAATGTGTTTGATTTTTGCTACGTATTGAATTCCGCCTTTTTCTCCGTGCCATTTTTTCGGTGCATATAATGCTATGTACTTCGCTTCTTGCCATCCTGGTTTTAGTTGTGTGACTGGTAACTGGTATAAGCCTTCTTTCCTATATGTTTCATAGTCGGCTACAGTTTTCACGCTGCCTACTAATACTTTTTCTTCTAGTGAGGAGTGCCATTCTTCTTTTGTTCCTCTTGGAAGGATGCCTTCTTTTATAATTTCTTCTGGGCTCTTTTCAATAAGGTGATCTAAAAATTGTTCGACTAGTCTTGTTGCGTTTGGTAAGAACGGGAAGCCACCGATATTTACTTTTTCGATACTTTTATAAAATGGATGGTTCTCATACTCTTCCTCTTGGTCCCACGGGAATAATACGTATGCTCCGTAAGCTGTTCGTTCAAATGGCCCTTCTTGTTCTACTACTAATGCATCTCTGTAGCGGTGCATTGTATTAATGTCTTCTTCCATTGGGCCAGGGGCGCCATATTTCCTTTTATAATGAGAGCTTTCAGCAAAATCAATTCGATATTTCGCATCAAAAATGTATTGGTATTGATAGCTCTTTCCCTTTTTCTCAATAGCGAGCATCGTATCTGGTTTTTGTGTAACTGTTGGCAGTCCACCGTTTCTTTTCTGGAAGTAAAGTTCGATTACCTCGTCTGTTTCTGGATGTTTGAACGTTCTTTTCGCAGTTTTACTTTCATCTAGCGTTACATATAAACCATCTTGTTTAACTTGGATAACATCTTGATGGAGCGGTATATATTTCTTTGATAGAATTTGTCCAAGCTTTAAATACGTCCAGTATTCGTATAATCTAGCAACATCTTTTACCGACATTTTGAAAATTTGTCCTCGTAATGTTAAACCTCGCGATAGCATTAAGAAGATTTGATATGCATCTCTATAGCCTGCCGCCATCTGGATAACGAGTGAAAAGACTGAGCGATCCAAATTTCCGATTCCTCTCCAAAATGGATCGTTCAACTCATTTTTCATTCGATACTTCATATTTTTTACACGTTCCAGCAAATCTTCATCAGTTACACCACGTGTATATCTAGACTTTGGCTCTAGCGCTTTAAGTAAATCATCTATTTTATGTACGACTCTTTGAATCATCCATTTAACAAATCGATTTTCTAACGTGTCATAAGAGACTTCCTTATAAGCTGTAATCCCTTTAGTCGGTATACTGTTTTCTCCTTGCAACAAGTGTGGTCGCTTTCGCAAATAGTTTATTCCGACAGAATCCAATTTACGAATTTTTTCTCCTCGTACAAGTTGATGCCTAGTCATAAGCGTATGATGCGGTTGTCTTTTAATATGAGAAATCGACTTCATAAACCGTTCAAAGGAATCATTTAAAATACGATAAAATTCACTCTTCGATGGATTTGTAGCGTAAATTGTAGATGCTCCTAAGTAAGTTCTTTTCAATAGATGAAACGCTAAATTATAAATCTCATCATTTACTTCTTCTAATAAAACTCTGTAATCATCCTTGTAATCAAGTTTTGATGGAAAAACTTCGAATGTAACTGTTAATAAAGTTTCTTTATCATCTTTAATTTCAAACGTTGTATTTCCTACTTCATTTGGAAACGAAAGATTCCCCATTAATACATGAAGTGAACCCATTTGAATGGAACTAACTTGCTTTCGAAAACCCGGATGTTCATGATAAAAGGAAAGCTGTTGGTTATTTTTCGGAACAACAACAATCTGATAACTTCTATTTTCAAAAAAGATTGGCGGATGTTCGTTCCATTCGTCTAGCCTCTGCAATCTCGCATCAAATACAGAAACGGATTCAACCTTCCCATCTACATGAAAATACATCATTTCATCTGCGTTCATAGCGTGATATTCTTTTAAACTCTCGTATTTTTCATGATAAGGATTTCCCTTAATCGTCAATGATAGTTCCTCTGTTTCAATCTTAACTAGCTCTATCTCATTATTAGATCCAGAAAGAAGTGAAACCATCGTACTCGAACCTCCTTAACATATGAGACAGCTTGTTAGCCGAACGAGGGTATTTAGCATATGAAGCGTCATTATTGCCACTATCATATTCTTCATTTGCACATAATACATACAACTGCTTTAATACCTCTTCTGTTCGTCCATCGCTCCCTGCAAGACGCGGTAAAATCTTTTGATATATTTGATAATCAAGCGCTTCATCAAACGATAATAACTTTCCTTTTTCGTTGTATGCCATATAGAAACAAATTTCATCTCGTATACGATATCCAACTTGAGCTCCAACTGATTCAAGTGTTTTATTAATTTCTATTAAAATAGTTGAGATATTTCTCACAAGATCTTCGTTTTCTTTAAAGCATTCTTTTAAATGAAGATACTTGGTTGCTAAAGAGCTATTAGAAACAATTTCAGCTTCCTTCTCTTCCATATCCATTAAGAAATTAAAATAATCTAAGTTAACGGTATTAAATTCAATTGTATTCGCACGATCTAATACTTTCTTACTTAAAGGATGTGTCGTTTCATCCATGTTTACCGTTCCGATAATATATACATTTGATGGAATCGTAATATGCTTATTAGCAATTGATTCTGGAAGAACTGGTGACGTAACAATTTTCCCATCTTTCCATTTACGGCTCTCAATTACACTTAAGAAGTCACTAAAGTAGTATTCGACTCGAGCTAAATTCATCTCGTCCAATACTACAAAATAAGGTCTGTTTGGATTTGCATCTGCGGCTTCAAGCACCTTAATTAACGGTCTTTCTTGAAACTCCCCTTGAAGGTTCACATAACCAAGTAAATCAGAACTATCACTCCAATCAGGTCGAACCGGAATAAGCGTAAATTGTTCATTCTCTTCCGTAGCCCCTAAGCTCTCCGCAAACCACTGAACAATTTTCGTTTTCCCTGTACCCGAAATACCTGATAAAATCACAAATGGCTTCGTCTTTAATGAAAGGAAGAAATTAATAAGATCCTTTTTCTCATAATAGAAACCTTTACTTTGAATATAAGAAGACACATGATCGATAATTGATTGCTGATCTAAATACACTTCTTTCCTCTCATAAATCATTTCATATTTCGTCCCTTCCTCTTTGTAAGCAATAAATCCCTCATAATAACGAAGCATTTCTTCTAGATCTTCTACTAACTCTTTTTCACTTGGCATTTTATTAGCATCGTACGCAATATAAGCCGCTGTTGAATTCGCATATCCTTTCGCTTTCGGACTTGTCCCTAGGAAGATCTCGTCATCTTTTTTCACCTTGTGGAACATATGTATTTGCTCGCGAATCTCTTCTTTAATTTTTTGCATTTCCTCTTTAGTTGTTTCCGTCACACCTTGGGCCAACGTTAAATATAATCGCTCCATATCTTCACTAAACAAATAAACGATATAATAACCTCTTTGCGTAGATGTCGTAATATCTTTATTCATAATCGCAAGCCACGGAACAGCAGCCCAATTCCCTTGTCCAATTGAACCTGTAACAACATATTGATTATGATTAATAAATGGTAACCTCGTTATTTCCGTTGTCATTTCATGCCTAACAACCGCTCCCATTTTATGACCTGCAAATCTTTCTGTTCTTGCCTGTAAATACTCATCCATAACCGTTAAAAACTTTTCACGTAAATTACTGTCCATACTATCGCCCTTTTCTCCATCATCTTTTACATATTGTTCAAAAGGAATCCATTCATCATTAATTAGCCCTACTTGTTCAAGCCAATCCAGTAAATTATTCGTACGCTTCCTCGCCACCGATTCAACCATCAAGTTATTCCCTAATGAATTTCGAACCATCGTCATTCCCAAACCAACTAGAGCTTCTTTCTTTTCACCTTTTGAATAGTTCTCTAACAAGCCAAGAACGAATAAAGCATGACGGAAATATTCCTGCTTTAAAACTAAATGGGCAATGTAGACATTTTTATCTTCCGATTGAACATATTCATTTAATAGGAGCTTATTTATTTCATGAGATTCATTCAAAAAGCCCAACAATCTTAAATCCTGGCGTGCATTAGATTTCACTCTATATAAATTTTCATCCGTTTGTTCACGTAACGTACTTGGATTATATGTACCATTCATTATCTCTTCTAAAAAGAGTATAACTTTATCATATTTTTCACTTGGTAGGTTATCAGTTTTGAATTCTTTAAATGAAATAGCCTTTTCTCCAGTAATCGTTGTTACCTCTACAAAAGGTAATTCTGCAAATAGCGATATAAGAAAAGCATTCCGTTCCTCTTCCCGTGCAAAATCGATAACATTAACTACTTGAACATTTATTAAATCTCGCCAAAACTGTTGGATCTCTTCACCATTCACACTAAGCTCTAAATCCACCCCTTCTTCTATTCCAAATTCCCTTTCTACATATATTTCATTATTTTTTATCGTTGTAATCCAATTACATTTACTATCAACGATATTAATAATTCGCTGTTTTACATTAATAAATTCGATCATTATTTTATCTAGCATCTTTATCCCCCGTAGCTACACTTAATTACAATTACTGTTATTTTATCAAACTATCTACAAGTAAAAAACATATGAATAAAACGATATCACTTATTCCATAACTCTATCTTCAAATAAAATAATCCCTTATCACTTATACTACAAGCTCAATAAGATGTTCCTCTTTTTTAATTGATGTTATTCATTTTCTTACCAATAAACTTCATTCATCATATCCTCTATAATAAACGTTTTGTTGCTGCATATGAGAAG
>NZ_JBFTMA010000211.1:0-6079 GCF_056396725.1 Bacillus sp. 05T31 | reverse complement strand
GAGTATATACTCTGCATGCTTTTTATAATGCTGAAAACTCTTCAACAAGTGAGCTAAAACGATTTAGTGCACTTTCAATCGGTTCTGGCGTAGTTAAATCAACACCAGCTTTTTTCAGTAAGTTTAATGGATAGTCAGAACTTCCGCCTTTAAGGAATTCAATATAGTTTTTCTGAGCATTTGGATTGCCGCTCAATAACTTATCAGCAATTTGGATTGCAGAAGCGAATCCAGTTGCATATTTGTAYACGTAAAATGGACGRTAGAAATGMGGAATTCTAGGCCAGCCRTATTTTACTTCTTCGTCAAATACRAGWGARTCRCCRTTATAYTCTCTAAAYAASTTTTCATAAAYTTCGCTAAAGACTTGGGCRTTTARKGGTTTACCTTGTTCGGCCATTTCATGTGTAATTTTTTCAAATTCTGCAAACATGATTTGTGTAAAGAAAGTACCTTTAAAGCTATCGATAAAGTAGTTAATTAAATGATTACGTACGTTCGTTTCTTTTGCTTCTTTTAATAAATAATGAATTAATAACACTTCATTTACTGTAGAAGCGACTTCTGCAACAAAAATGGAATAGTGTGCAGAAATTCTTGGTTGGTATCCGTGTGAGTAATGCGTATGCATACCGTGCCCGCATTCATGAGTAAGGGTGAAAAGGCTATTTAAATCATCATGATGATTTAAAAGAATGAAAGGATGAACACCGTATACACCAAAGTTATAAGCACCAGAACGTTTTCCTGGTGTTTCTCTCACGTCTATATAGCGTTTATCTTTAAAGTTTTTTAATGTTTCGATATATTCTTTACCTAAAGGAGCTAGTGACGCGATCATTATATCAAACGCTTCGTCGTATGGAATGTCTTGTTTTACACCTTTTACTAAATCAACACTCAAGTCGTATTGTCGTAGTTCATCTACATTTAATTTTTCTTTTCTAAGTTCATTATACGTATGTAATGATTGAATGTTTTTTTTCGTTGTCTCAATTAAATTTTCATATACTTCTTTCGGAACCATGTCGCCAAATAATGATTTTTCTAAAGCTGATGGATATTTTCGTAGCTTTGAGACAGTAACATTGTTTTTAATAGCTGCGGACAAAGTAGAAGCGATAGAGTTTTTTAACTGAACATATGGCTTGTAATAAGCTTTATAGGCTTCTTCACGTTTCTCACGATTCTCATCTTCTATTAGCTTTGAATACATTCCACGTGTTAAGTTTACTTTTTCTCCATCATCAGTAGTCACTTCACCAAAAATTATATCTGCATTATTTAACATGCCAAATGTATGCTGTGGGGAGGAGAGTGCTTCACCCATTTGTGATAAAATCTCTTCTTGGTCTTTATTCAAAACGTGTTTTTTATAACGGTATAACTCAAATAAGTCTTCTTTATAATAGTGTAAGCCTTCGGTTTCTTCTATGTAAGAATGTAATGTGTTTTCATCTACGCTAAGTAAGAATGGAGAAAAGAAAGATTTAGCCGCACTTACTTTCACATGTAATTGTGATACTTTATCGACAAGGGATTGAGCGTCAGTATCGCGTGTATCAAGATCAGATTGTAATCGTGCATAAGCGAACATTAAAGATATTATGCTAGATATTTCTTCACTCTTTGTTAAATAAGCTAATAAACTATTGCCATCGTGAATATTTCCATTAAACTTGTGTAATTCATTCGTTAATACTTCAATTTTATGAAAATCGCTTTCCCAATCTTCAATTGTATGATAAATATCCGTTAAATCCCATTTTTCTTTATCAGCTACTTGTAGTCGATCTTTAAGTTCAGTCATAATCATTTCCTTTCTAAATATGTAGTTATATTCCTATATAACTATGAAATACAACAAATTGCAAAAAATCCCTGCTGGAAAATGAAAAGCCTTGCCGGAAATGGCGAGGCTTTAAAAGTTATAATGTAATGCCGAACGTTGAATGAAGGAGGTTTGTATATTGCTCTTTTGTAATTGTTTCTTTTGTTTTATTTCTATTTTTCGTTACTGTAAGGCTATCTTTTGTTAATGATGCGTGCCCGTCATGAGTAAGTTTTACAACAAGAGGTACTTTGTTAAATGGTGAACCTTCATGTTCAACAATAATTTTTTGTGCTGCATTTGCTTTCGTTTCATCCACTTCTTCCAAGTAAAATGCATAACCTACTGTCCAATCATCAGTAGAAGATTGATCTAGAAACTCATTGTTTTTACGCATTTCTAAAATATAATTACCTTTTTCAGTCGTTTCTTTACGAATACGATAGTCGCCTGTTACAGAATGAACGATCTCACCTGAGAAAGGAACAGGGGAAAGGGGTAAATATGATCCGAAACCTACTTCAATTAAGTAAAGTTCATTATGATGTTGTAAAACAGTTGCGATATGCCCTGAATCTACAGCCCATATAGAATTTGCAGCGTTATAAACTGTTCCTGAAACGAGATGGACATCGAATTTAGAGTCTTTAAGGAAGTAATACATAGCCGGATTCAATTCATAACAAAGGCCGCCACGGTTGTTTATTAAAATTTTTTCTTTTAGATTTTCTTTTGATATTTCTTTAAAGTTGTTTTCGAGAATATTTAAGTTTTCAAAAGGGACAGTTTGTGCCATTGCGTACATAATGTTAGGTAAATCTTCAAATGAAACTTTGTGTTTTTCTTCTATATTTAATCTTGCAAAAAATTGTTTTTGAAAGTCGGTCATAGAAATCCCTCCGTTATGCTTTTATAGATAAATTGTAAACAATTTTGAATCCGATGTGAATTTTAAACTATATGGGGTACTTGTGGAATAGTTGAATTCATATTTTGAAAAATAATGTGAGAGATTAAAAGATTGTTGCTTTACTAACTGTAGAACGAATATTATAATAACTTTAACGAATTATGCAAACGTTTTCTTGGAGGGGATGGTGTAAATATGTTGAAAAGGATTACGGTAGTCTGTTTATTGTTTATTTTGCTTTTTCCTAATATATATGAGGGAAATAAGGCAGAAGCAGCAACAGTGAACAATGGAACATTAATGCAGTATTTTGAGTGGTACGCTCCGAATGATGGGAATCATTGGAATCGTTTGCGTTCCGATGCTGAAAGTTTAGCTCATAAAGGAATCACATCTGTATGGATACCACCTGCATATAAAGGGACTTCGCAAAATGATGTAGGGTATGGGGCCTATGATTTATATGATTTAGGGGAGTTCAATCAAAAAGGAACGGTGCGGACGAAATATGGGACAAAAGCACAGTTGAAATCTGCAATTGACGCTTTACATAAGCAAAACATCGACGTATACGGTGATGTAGTTATGAACCATAAAGGTGGGGCTGATTATACTGAAACCGTAACAGCTGTAGAGGTAGACCGAAACAATCGAAATATTGAAGTGTCAGGTGATTATGAAATTAATGCATGGACGGGGTTTAACTTTCCAGGGCGCGGAGATTCTTATTCTAATTTCAAATGGAAATGGTATCATTTTGACGGAACGGATTGGGATGAAGGAAGGAAATTAAATCGAATTTATAAATTTAGGGGTATAGGTAAAGCGTGGGACTCGGAAGTGTCTAGCGAAAATGGAAATTATGATTATTTGATGTATGCAGATCTTGATTTTGATCATCCTGATGTTGCGAATGAGATGAAAAATTGGGGAACATGGTATGCGAATGAATTAAATTTAGATGGCTTTCGTTTGGACGCTGTTAAACATATTGATCATGAATATTTACGCGATTGGGTAAATCATGCCAGACAGCAAACGGGGAAAGAAATGTTTACAGTAGCTGAATATTGGCAAAATGATGTTCAAGCTTTAAACAATTATTTAGCGAAAGTCAATTATAATCAATCTGTGTTTGATGCACCGCTTCATTACAATTTTCATTATGCTTCAACAGGAAATGGGAATTATGATATGAGAAATATTTTAAATGGAACAGTAATGAAAAATCACCCTGCACTCGCAGTTACTCTCGTTGAGAATCATGATTCTCAGCCTGGGCAGTCATTGGAATCTGTAGTAAGTCCGTGGTTTAAGCCGCTGGCATATGCATTTATTTTAACTCGTGCAGAGGGCTATCCTTCAGTTTTCTATGGTGATTACTATGGGACAAGCGGAAATAGTAGTTATGAAATTCCAGCGTTAAAAGATAAAATTGATCCAATTTTGACGGCACGAAAAAACTTTGCATATGGTACGCAGCGTGATTATTTAGACCATCCAGATGTGATTGGCTGGACAAGAGAAGGYGATGGTGTACATGCTAATTCTGGTTTAGCGACATTACTCTCRGACGGACCAGGAGGATCAAAGTGGATGGATGTTGGAAA
This sequence comes from Bacillus sp. 05T31, assembly GCF_056396725.1. Lineage (NCBI taxonomy): Bacteria > Bacillati > Bacillota > Bacilli > Caryophanales > Bacillaceae > Bacillus > Bacillus sp. 05T31. The sequence goes on along the minus strand of NZ_JBFTMA010000211.1, from coordinate 1,728 downwards.
GAATAACGCTGGGGAAGTATGGTACGATATTACGGGTAATCAAACAAATACTGTAACAATTAATAAGGATGGATGGGGGCAGTTCCATGTAAGTGGAGGCTCAGTTTCCATATATGTTCAGCAGTAAATCGGTGATGAAAAAGAAGCGGTAGACTGAAATATAAGTTTTCCTCTTCTTTTTTACATGCTGCATAGTTATAAAAGTATGACACCTTTACTTCTTACAAAACATATAGTATGATAATTTCAGTAAATTAGATTTCAATGACCATAAAATATAAATTAATGAGAGGTGCTTTTTGTGAGTGCGGTAGGTACTAAATAGGAAAAATTTAATGGAATAAATCGGATAAGACCAGGGGATTTTTATGTAAATCATACCCCTAATTTTGTCATGGATTTATTTCGAAACCTATGAAGATACCTACAATACTTTATAAAGCGTGTAATAAGGGGATTGCCATCTGTTTTTATGGCTTATTTCCTCATATGTTATTACACATGCCTTGTAAATGTAAAAGCTGCGGTATCCCCGCAGCTTTTTTGTATATGTTTTTAATGTATAAAAATGGTAATTGAATAATGTAGAACTCATTGGAATCTAATGAATAGGTATCTTCATTGATGATAGAAATCAATCATAGTGAGGAGAAACAAAATGAATACGATGACTTTTGAAAAGTTACAATATAACGAATTAATGGAAATAGTGAAATCATATTGTGTAAGTGGATTAGGWAARGAATTATTAAATAAATTAGTGCCGAGTACGAGTATAAAAGTAGTGAGAAATCGTTTAAATGAAACGACAGAAGCACGATCTATASTAGATGCAGAAGGRCATGTGCCTTTCTTCGGAATTTCWAATATTGCTAGTACAATTCAAAAATTAGAAAAAGGGATGATTTTAGACCCAGCAGAGTTAGTGAGCGTTTCAGACTTTTTACGTGGRTGYMGAAAGATTAAAAAATTTATGTTAGATAAAGAATTTTTTGCGCCAGTATTAGCTTCTTATGCAAATTCAATGACTGAATTTAAAAGTATTGAAGAGGAAATTAACTTTTCCATTAAAGGAAATAGCATTGATGCAGCTGCTAGTAAAGAGTTAAAACGAATTCGAAATAACATTGATTCTGTAGAYGGAAAAATAAAAGARCGYTTAACGAAGTTTTTAAATAGTAGTGCAAATAAGAAGTATATTCAGGAATTCTTTATTAGTAAAAAGGATGATCGCTATACGATTCCAATCAAATCTACCTATAAAAATCAAGTTGCGGGAAGTATTGTTGAAGCATCTGCAAAAGGTTCTACTGTATTTATAGAACCGCATACGGTTACAAAGCTAAATGCGGAACTCGCGGGTTTGAAAGCAGAAGAAGCGATGGAAGAATATCAAATTTTAGCGACTTTATCAGGAATGGTATTAGAAAATATTTATCATATAAAAATTAATATGGAATTGATTAGCCAATATGATATGGTATTTGCGAAAGCGAAGTTTAGTAAATCAATTGATGGAATAGAGCCGAAATTAAATGATCATGGCTACATTCATTTAATGAATTGTAAGCATCCGCTTTTAAGTGGAAAAGTAGTACCATTAAACTTTGAAATCGGTCAAGAATACCGTAGTTTAATTATTACTGGGCCGAATGCAGGCGGGAAAACAATTGTGCTAAAAACAATTGGATTGTTAACATTAGCGACAATGTCAGGCCATGTCAGGCC
>NZ_JBFTMA010000210.1:0-6130 GCF_056396725.1 Bacillus sp. 05T31 | reverse complement strand
CTATACAGTTAATGTTGAAACGGGAGAATTAAAAGAATATAGTTTTGATGCCTTTGGTTCACCTAAAAATTTTATTAAAACTAGTGATGAAATTATCTTTAGTTCTGAAAAAAAACTCAGTATTTTTAACAAGAGTACTCTAACTACAAGATACATCGAGCTACCTTATTCTAATACAGTTGGAGTGCATGCTTACGAAGATAAATACTATGTAACTTTTGTTGAAGGACATATTGTAGAATATGACAAAAATTTTAACTTATTGAAAGAATATAAAAACTCAAAGGATTCGAAGGTATTTAGAACTAAATTAATAGGTCATTACCTATACTCTTTATCACCAGGAAGTTTCACTGAAAACGGCGAGAATATTTTATATGCTCATGATTTAAAGGGAAACTTGAAAGAGAGTCATTTAATTTTACCGAAAAAAGAAATGTTTTCTATAGATTTTAAAATACTAAATTCAAGTTCAGACAATTCTTAGAATCCTTTATATTAAGGGTTCTTTTTTTGTTTCAAAAGGATATCCTAGAATCGGTTCTGGTGCAAAAATAAAATGCATATRTTCCTAACAGAATYGTAYYTTATRCTACAAGTYCAAACAATTGATGRATGAATTYTTTCTGRTTTTGGACAGACTGGTYCCGTAAATCAAKCTGTTCTTTTTTAATCATATGCATRGCTTCTACTCCAGAAAGAGTGGATGTAGYTGTGTCAAAACATTTGAACCCTAGCATAGARYGGRTTCGCTTCTTTATAAAGCGATGATCTTGTYCTACTATGTTATTCAAGTACTTTTGTTGTCTAAGTTGCATACCATCAGGTATGCTTTTTTCTTTTTTCAGCTGTTCAATTGCTATAGGATAAACCGGATTCTTATGGACTGTTATAACACGCGGTTTTGAAACATGAAAAGACCGCAAAGCTTTCTCGAAAAAGCGCTTTGCAGCCTTCTGGTCTCTTGTTTTGCCTAGGCAAAAATCGATTGTGTTTCCTTTTGAATCAACAGCACGATACAGGTACATCCATTGACCTTTTACTTTGATACAAGCCTCATAGACTCTCCAAGAATCATTTGTTTGTTTAAGATAACGTCGAATTCGTTTGTCCAATTCAGGACCATACTGATGAAYCCAACGCATGATGGTCGTATGAGAGATAGATAGTCCTCGCTCTTCCATCATTTCTACAAGGTCACGTAAGCTTAAATTGTACCGTAGGTACCATCTCACTATTAACATAATAACTTCTGGTTGATAGTGTTTCCATTTGAATGCACTTGGCTTAGACATACTTCATCCACATCCTTCTTAGATTAGTAGTATAAGTATGTCCAAGTTTGATAAATTTTTTGCACCAGAACCGTTTTTTTTGTTATGGGGGTAATGATTTGTCTTAGCTTGATGGGTATGGGGTAGTGCCCTCTTTTTTATATAAAAGGAGAAGGTCTAAATGAACAGAGTACTAGCTGTATTCTTTATGATAATGTTTATGATTGGTACGGATACATTTTTAATTTCACCACTTTTGTCAACTTTACAACAGGTGTATCATGTATCAACTGAATTATCAGGATGGATGGTGAGTTCATATGCTTTAGGATACGCTGGATTTGCGCTTATCGCTGGTCCTATATCAGATGGCTTAAACAGAAAAAAAGTGATGGTATTAGGAATGAGTTTTTTTGCATTAAGTACATTTTTGTGTGGAATGGCACCGAGTTTTTTATGGATGCTAAYATTTAGATTTTTAGCAGGTGTAAGTGCAGCTTTTGTATCTCCACAAGTATGGGCATCTATTCCGCTCCTTATAGAGAAGAAGCAAATTGTAAAAGCAATTGGAATTGCAACAGCAGGGTTATCAATCTCCCAAATCTTAGGCCTGCCAATTGGAGCATATTTAGCAACGATACATTATACAACACCATTCTTCGTCATTGGTATATTATCAGCACTACTTGTCGTTCTTATTTATGTAGTATTACCAGAAATACAACCGGTTCATATAGGTGGAAGTAAAACAAACATCTTAAAGCGCTATAAACAATTACTTACAGATTCAAAGGTTTCACTTTCTTATTTTGCATATTTTGTTTTTCAAACTGGTAATTTTGCTGCATTTTCATTTTTTGGTGTATGGCTTTCCATTCAATTTGGCTTACAAGTCCATGAAATAGGAACAGCTATGCTCGTATTAGGGTTAGGAAATTTAACAGGGAATATTTTTGGCCCAAGAATCGTAAATAAAATTGGTTATAACCTTTCTTTCTATGGTGGAATTGTATTTACAGCTGTGCTATATGTATTACTTCCTCATGTAAAGAACATTATATTTGTGGAGTTATTATTCTTTGTTTTATTTTTTGTGACAGGAATTTTGTTTGTATTGATGATGGGGCGCTTACAAAATATGTCTAGTATAGCAAGAGGAACAGGAGCCGCTCTTGCTAATGCTTCTATGTATATTGGCCAAATGATTGGAGCGGCAATAGCAGGAATGTTATTTGCAGCATCTCACAATTTTATACTTGTAGGTAGTTTTACTGCGTTACTATATATAGGAGCTTTATTTTTGTTTAGAAAAAGTGAAAAGCTTAGTGAAGATAGTGAAAAAGGAATTGCATCATAAAGCCTTTAAAAATAAATCGGGGAAATCCAAAAAACAAAAAATCCCTAAAGAGATAGGGATTTATATATCGGCATATAGTTCCTTGGAAAAGGATATACTTAGTTTAACATATAGGAATACTTATATTTGTGAAATAGATGTGAAAGTAATGTGAAAGTAATGTGAAAGTAATGTGAAAAATGCCGTAATAAAAAGCACTGTTTTAGCTAAAACAGTGCTTTTCTCTTTGATTGAACAGTTGCCGCATTTTCATCATGTATTCCTGCATCATCAATAATTCGTTTTTTAGCTTTATTTAATAGATGGTCTACTGCTTCACCAAAATAGTTAGCTTCGCTTTTTGTGCGGGCTTCTCGTAAACATTTATAGTTTTCTAGCAGTTCCTCTTTTTCGGTGTTTGTTAAGAAATCTTCTATTTTCTTTTTTGTCATACGAAACACCCTTTCTTCTGACAAACGACGCGATAGAAAATATTTATTTTTCATTATAACAATAATTTTTAAAGAAAGTATAGATTAACGTCGTAATAATTTGTCAATTTCTTGAATTTTCTCGTCAGCTTTCCCAATTTGCGTATTTTTAGCCTGTTCACCACCTAGAGCTTGATGAAGTAAAAAGGTTTGACCGGAAATAGCGGTCACAATGGAGACTTTTATAATTTCTTTTATTAAGGTGACATCGAATAAAACGAGTCCAAGAAGTGCGGCGAGGCTACCTGTAAAAATATCAGTTAAAAATCCAAAATGAAAAAAAGTTTTTAAACGGCGTGGAAGCAATAACTTGCCTTGGTTATTGATTAGATGGGAAACGAAGCCAGTAATGCCACCAACGAGAACTGCGGTTAGCCATTGATACATTTCCATCGAATCCACTCCTTTTAGTGAATAAGATTCGATAATTTTATATTGATTCCTTTTAATATTTCATATAAGCATATTGAGAAAGTTTGTTTAGGTTTATTCCGTATTCAATTTAATTATAACAGAAAAATCTGATATATTTCAGTCTATTATATGAAGCGGTTATTCCTTAATATGAATGTAGAAAGGGGTGCATGATATGAATATAGATTATCGAATAAGAAGTGTAGATGGTTATACAAAAAATATAGGGGAATTAGTAAGCATGCTGGAACATACGAGGGCTGTAACATTACAGGAAATAAACGAGCTATCAGTTGAGCAATTAGATTTAATTATGCCGAGTGGAGGGAATTCCATCGGAGCGTTACTAAAGCATATAGCAGCTATTGAAAAAGCACATCAGCTTATTTCATTTCAAAAGCGTGACTTTACAAAAGAAGAATTAGAAATATGGGAAGATGCACTGTATTTAGGGGAAGCGGGGAGATCTATCCGTGGTTATGAAATACAGTATTATGTACAACTTTTACAGAAAGTTCGAGAGGCAACAATAGAGTGTTTGAGACAACAGGATGATGAATGGCTAATGTCAGAAAGAAAGTGGCCTAATGGCGTAGCGTATAATCAGCACTACCTTTGGTTTCATGTGCTAGAAGATGAAATTAGTCATCGTGGACAAATTAAAATGCTAAAAAATAAGTTATTTGAAAATTACGTTAAATGAGGTAGCTTTTTGAAGAGATATTCCATATAATGAGAGTAATTAAAATTAGAACGGGGTGATGTGTTATGGCGAAATTGACTTATATGAATAATAAACCAAATACAAAGGTGGACGGAAAGGGCGATACTCTATAAGTGAGCGCACAATCCTTCCACTAAGTTCAAACTAGGGAGGATATCAATTTGAATCAAAATATTTTAGAATCGTTCGGATGGGATTCTTTTTTTGAGGAACAAGCTGTAGAGAACTATGAAGTAGGACGTATTTTACTTGAGCATAAGCATATATATCGGATTATTTGTAATGATGGTGAATATGTAGCGGAACTGTCTGGAAAGTTTCGTCATGAAGCGTTAACGAAGGGGGATTATCCGGCAGTTGGKGATTGGGTGTATATAAAGAAAATAGAAAATGAGAAAAAGGCAATTATTCACCGTATTTTYCCRAGAAGAAGTTCTTTTTCAAGACAAGAAGCTGGTAACAGAACTGAAGAACAAATTATYGCARCAAATGTAGATTATCTATTTTTAGTGAATGCTCTTAACCATGATTTCAACGTAAGAAGGATGGAACGTTATTTGCTGGTGGCTTATGAGAGCGGTGCAATGCCTGTTATTGTTTTAACGAAGAGTAGTCTATGTGAAGATGTGGAACAGAAAATTGCAGAAACTGAAGCGGTAGCAATCGGTGTTCCGATATTTGTTGTTGATAGCCTAGTGTACGTCGGAATAGAATCATTGCAACAATTTGTTTCACCAGGAAAAACAATTGCTTTAGTTGGATCTTCAGGTGCAGGGAAATCTACTTTGTTAAATGCATTAATAGGAACAGATGTAGCAAAAACCGGAGATATACGTGAAGAAGATAGTAAAGGGAGACATACGACAACTCACCGTGAGTTGTTCCAATTACCGAGTCACGGTTTAGTAATTGATACTCCTGGTATGAGGGAACTTCAGCTTTGGGAAGGAAGCGCGGCAATTCAAACTACATTTTCTGATATTGAAGATCTTGCAAATACTTGCCGCTTTCGAGATTGTAAACATGAAGGTGAACCAGGATGTGCAGTGCGAAATGCTATAGATAACGGAACTATACCCGTAGAGCGCTTACTAAGCTATAAAAAGCTGCAAAGAGAATTGGCATATGTTATGAGAAAACAAAACATTACTCTGGCAAGGGCGGAACGAGATAGATGGAAAAAGATTTCTAAACAACATAAAAAAATGTAAAAAACCAAAGGGCTGGTTCCTTTGGTTTTTTGTATTTGTAAATTTTATAATAATATTATTCGTATATATAGACAAAAGGAATTTATTTGTTTAAACTTTACAAAGTGTTCATCAAAACAATAAAAATAGAAACTAAGGAATGGGATATATTCAAAATTAGCTTTAGTTAATCTTTAAARTTTAATATTTAAATGTAGGAGGTTTATAATGMGTAAACTAGTAAGTTGGTTTAGAGATATGAAGGTAGCGAAAAAGTTATTAATTTCCTTTTTTGTTATATTAATTGCGGCAGTCTCTATTATTGGGGGCATGTCGTATCAAACAGCTAAAAAGAATTTTGAATCACAAATTATGAGTAGCGCTCAGGATAATATAAAAATATTGGATAATTTAATCAATCAAATGATTGAAGCGAAATTCAACGATGTAAATAATTTTGCACGAGTGATTCATAGTGATATGTATCAAGGGGATAATCAGGATGAACTAAGAAAAACATTATCCCAATATATTAGTTTGAACAAAGATGTAGAACAAGTGTATGTTGCTGGAAACGATAAAAAATTTGTACAAGAACCCAATATACAAATGGCAGCAGATTATGATCCAACAGCGCGTTCTTGGTATAAAGATGCAGTGAATAAGCAAGGTGGAATTGTTGTCACTGAACCATATAAGGC
>NZ_JBFTMA010000209.1:0-7440 GCF_056396725.1 Bacillus sp. 05T31 | reverse complement strand
CAGTTTAGATAGTCCTGCAAAAATTCTTTGATTATCCTTTTTGATTTCGTGCACTTCTCCTGCTATTTTTAATGCTGTTTTGCTATTTAAATCATCGTTCGCTTGTAAGTTTCGATATAGTTGATATGCTTCTTGTGTAATTAACTCAGCATTTTGTAACGTTTTTTTCAAATGGACAGATTCCACATATAAATTAGAGAGGTACATTAACATATTTTCATTTTCTTTTCGAACTTGTGATTCTTTTAACTTCGTTTCATATAAGTTCATCATATTTAAAAAACCAAGTGCAAAGAAACTACGGAAAATAGCAATAATAATTAGTTTATTCACTTCAGAAACTGTTATCGTTGTCCCCAGCACTAACATATGATAAAACGCAAGTTCAGACATACTTGCGATAATTTCAATTGTAATCCCAAGACATCCTATCACAATTGGCTTCTGATGAAACTTATTCACCCTACAAAGCGAAAAAAGACTTCCATAAATAAAATAATAAAAGAACACAGGATAACGCAAATAAAATGATTCTGTCATATGGAATGAACCTTGCAATACCCAGTCAAGACATACACGAAATAAGACTACAGATATACCTACAAGAATACCTGCAGCTGCTGCTGGCACTCTTCTTAAAAATAGTAATAAAAAGAAGAAAAGCGGTGTCCCGAAACTAACACGAAACATATCATTAAAAGGATGAAAATTSAGTTCTCCAGCAATCGGAACAACAACCATTAATATAATTAAAAGATACATATCTTTCTTCCATAATTGATTCCAATTCAAAGGTGCCACTTCCTATGCTTTTTTTCAATTGTAAAAGTGAAAGCCCGCTTATAATTATAAACGGGCTTTATTTCTATATTCTAACCTTTTCTACCGCTTTTATTTGGCGATACTCCGGTTCCCATATTGCTTCTTTTACTGCAATCTTAATATCGTCATCACTTAAGTTCTCTCTAGCAACACCTTCTGCAACTGCAACTTTCGCTACTTCAATCGCAACCAGTTCAGAGATATTACGTAACTCTTCAACTTCTGGCAAAATAGGCGCTCCTGGCTGACTTGTATCTACCATACTTGCAACTGCTTCTGCTGCTGCTGCGAACATTCCATCCGTCATGACGCTTGCACGAACAACAATTGTACYAAGACCTAGTCCTGGGAAAATAAGTGCGTTATTTGACTGTCCAATCACATACGTTACACCGTTATATGTAACCGGTTCAAACGGACTTCCTGTTGCAACTAATGCTTTTCCTTCTGTCCACTCGATTAAATCTGCCTTTTCTTGCATATGGAATTTGGAAATCAAGAAGATCTTCCATATTATCTGTAACCAACCCATTACGGTCAATACACCAGAAACGATTATGTGATTCTTCGTCTGATAAGCCGACACGAACCATTGCATCTCTTACTTGATCTGCGATACCGATTCCAGCCGTACCAGCACCAAACACAACTACACGGTGTTCACTTAACGGTACACCAGAAGCTTTTACTGCCGATAATACAGCAGCAAGTGAAACTGCCCCTGTACCTTGAATATCATCATTAAATGTACAAACGTCATGACGATATTTATCTAAAATTTTTCGTGCATTTCGAGAACTGAAGTCTTCCCAATGTAGAAGTGCTTTCGGGAATTGTTTATTTACCGCTTGAACAAACGTATCAATAAATTCATCGTAAGCTTCACCTGTTATACGAGGGTGACGATTTCCAATATAAAATGGATTGTTTAATAATTCCTCACGATTTGTACCTACATCTAAAATTACCGGTAATACACGGCTAGGATCGATTCCAACTGCGGCCGTATATACAGCCAATTTCCCGATTGCGATGTTAATTCCACCAACACCCCAATCACCAATTCCTAATATACCTTCTCCATCCGTTACAACGACTAAATCAATGTTTTCAGCTGTTGCACCGATATTTGCAAATGCATCTTCAATACCTGATGGATCGTTAATTGATAAATAAATGCCACGTGGTTTACGGTATTCATGACTATATCTTTGAATTGCTACACCTACAGTTGGTGTATATACAATCGGTAACATTTCACGTAAATGCTCTGTTAAAATACGATAAAATAACACTTCATTTCGATCATGTAACGCTGTTAAGTACACATTCTTTAATAAATCATCCGGCTGAGAACTAAATTGTTCATATGCTCGGCGTGCTTGTTCTTCTAACGTTAAAACCGCTGGCGGTAATAACCCTTTTAAACCTAACTCTTCTCTTTCCTCTTGTGTGAAAGCTACCCCTTTATTTAAAAGTGGTGTTGATAATACTTCTGCTCCTCTTAATGTTGTTTCTAATGCACCATTAGAAGCCACTGTAAACTTACTCATAACATCCCTACCTCTATTCATATATAGCATTTCTATATTGTAAACAAAAAAGAGGGGATTGTCCCCCTCTTCTTTTAATTTTTCTTTAAAAGAGTTGCTCCTGCAATCCCTGGGTGTGTCATTTCGAATGGATCTAGAATTAACTCTAATTCTTCTTGTGACAATACACCATTTTTCACACATAGTTCTCGAACGGATTGCCCTGTCGCAATTGCTTCTTTCGCAACGCGAGCTGCTGCTTCATAGCCGATATGAGGGTTCACGGCTGTAATAATTCCTACACTCTTCTCAACGTACTCTTTTAAGCGATCTTCATTCGCTTCAATTCCTTTTAAGCAATTATCTGTAAAGGCACGGAAACCGTTATTCATAATGCTAATAGATTGAAGTAAGTTGAAAACAAGTACTGGTTCCATAACATTTAATTCTAATTGTCCTGCTTCTGAAGCAAGGCAAATTGTATGGTCGTTACCAATTACTTGGAACGCAATTTGATTAATTACTTCTGGCATAACAGGGTTTACTTTCCCTGGCATAATAGATGAACCTGGTTGACGAGCTGGTAACATAATTTCTGCTAATCCAACGCGTGGACCTGATGCCATTAGACGAAGATCGTTCGCAATTTTAGACATGTTCATCATACATACTTTAAGTGCTGCAGATACTTCAGTGTACGCATCCGTATTTTGAGTTGCATCTACTAAATCTTCTGCACCAACAAGTGGTAGTTCACTAATTGTAGCTAAATGTTTTACAACTGCTTCAATATATTCTGGATCTGCATTTAAGCCTGTACCAACTGCAGTTGCTCCCATATTTACTTCATATAAATGTTGACGTGATTGCTTGATACGTTTCATGTCACGTTCAAGTACGCGGGAGTATGCTTTAAATTCTTGTCCAAGACGAATTGGCACAGCATCTTGTAAATGTGTACGACCCATTTTAATAACATGATCGAACTGTTCTGCTTTTAATTCAAATACATCATGCATATAACCCATTGTTTGTAATAAGCCTTCTAATGCATTTAATGTTGCAATATGAATCGCTGTTGGGAATGCATCGTTTGTTGATTGTGCCATATTTACATGACTGTTTGGACTAATATAATCATAGTCTCCCTTTTCCATTCCTAATAATTCAAGGGCACGATTGGCAATGACTTCATTTGCGTTCATATTCATTGAAGTTCCTGCACCACCTTGAATTGGATCAACGATGAAATGATCATGCCATTTCCCCTCAAGGATTTCTTGTGATGCTTCTGCGATAGCACCACCCTTTTTCAATTCCAATCTTCCTACATCTGCATTAGCAAGTGCTGCCGCTTTTTTTACAATTGCTAACGCTTTAATTAAACCTTCATGGACTTTGTATCCTGTAATCGGGAAATTCTCTACTGCACGCATTGTTTGTACACCGTAGTACGCATAATTTGGTACTTCTTTTTCACCTAAAAAATCTTTTTCAATTCGTACTCCATTTTTAACTTCAGTTAATGTTGCCATGATTACTCACTCCTTAACAATCTCTTACGCTGCTTTTGTTTGTTTGACCGTTTCTACATATTGTTTTGCTTTCTCATCATCGAATTCGCCTTCCCACTTCGACATAACAATGGCAGCTAATGCATTTCCTAATACATTGACAGCTGAGCGAATCATATCTAAAATGCGGTCAATTCCCGCAATTAATGCGATGCCTTCTAGCGGTAAGCCCATTGATCCTAACGTCGCTAATACAACAACGAATGATGCACCCGGAACTCCCGCCATACCTTTGGATGTTAACATGAGAACGAATAATAGCGTTATTTGCTCCGTCAGTGACATGTGTACACCGTACATTTGTGCAACAAACAATGCMGCTAACGCTTGATAAATAGCTGATCCAGTCAAGTTAAATGTATAACCTGTCGGAATTACGAAAGAGGCAACTGCCTTTGGACAACCGAACTCTTCCATTTTTCTCATTATATTAGGTAAAACAGCTTCTGAACTTGCTGTCGTAAACGAAAGAATAAGTTCTTCTTTTAAAATTTTCATTAATGTAAAAATATTTACTCCAACCATTCGCGCATTAATACCTAATACAATCACAACGAATAGTATAACAGTTACGTATACAGCTAGCACTAGTTTTCCTAAAGGAAGTAGTGTTGCTACACCAAATTTTGCAACCGTAACAGCAATTAATGCGAATACACCAAATGGTGCGAATTTCATCACTTGATTTGTAACCCAGAACATCGCTTCGAGCACACCTTCAAAAAAGTTAAAAACAGGCTTTCCTTTTTCTCCGATTGCTGCAACTCCTAAACCGAATAGTACTGAGAAGAATATAATCGGTAGTAAGTCACCTTGTGTAATAGACTCAAATATATTTTTCGGTACAATATGAACAATCGTTTCTGCAAAGCCTTTCTTCTCTGTTGCATCTGCTGTTTGTTTATAAGAAGAAATATCACTTTGCTGTAAATTACTCATATCAACGCCAGTACCTGGTTGGAATATATTTGCTGCAAGTAATCCCATTAGAATAGCAATCGTCGTAATAATTTCGAAATAAAGAATTGTCTTACCGCCCAGTTTCCCAAGCTTTTTCATATCCCCTACACCAGCTACCGCAACAATTAATGCTGAAATAACAATCGGTACTACAATCATCTTAATTAAGTGAATAAATATATCCCCAATTGGTGTGATATAAGAAATCGCCGTTTTATTGCCATAAAAGACTGCCCCTACTACAATCCCTAAAACAAGCGCGACAAAAATTTGTGTTGCCAATCCGAATTTTTTCATTTATGTTCATCCCCTTTTATGCGAACGCTTTCATTTAGTATTTATAAAAGCTTACTCACACATCATATAGGCGAACCTACAAAATCATACAAAAACCTACAAGTTCGTCACAAAAAATTCAAATTTATTTCTTATAATATTCATTGACACTTTTTTATAAAAAAGAAATAAAATAACCTTGATAAAACATCAGATTATTTCGTATAATCTAAAAGATATACGTATTCTAAATAAATGGGGATGAAAAGGAGTGGATGTTATGAAAAATCACGTGAAGAAGTTCATCATATCTATTTCTTTTCTATTTCATTTTCTTACGAAGGAACAAAGGCATTCGCCTTTGTTCCTTTTTTATTGCAATCTATATAGGGGGAATTGTTATGAAACCATATAAACGCGTCTTAATTAAACTAAGTGGCGGCGCACTTGCTGATCAATCTGGAAATAGCTTTAACTCCAAACGATTAGAACATATCGCAAACGAAATAATATCCATTATTGACCTAGATATCGAAGTATCCATTGTCATCGGCGGCGGTAACATTTTCAGAGGTCATCTAGCTGAAGAATGGGGAATTGATCGTGTAGAAGCTGATAATATCGGTACGCTAGGTACGATTATTAACAGCTTAATGCTTCGCGGCGTTTTAACAAGTAAAACAGATAGAGAAGTACGCGTTATGACTTCCATCCCTTTTAATGCAGTAGCTGAACCATATATTCGCCTACGTGCAGTACATCATTTAGATAACGGTTATGTTGTCATATTCGGTGGTGGTAACGGGCAACCATTCGTTACGACAGATTACCCAAGTGTACAAAGAGCCATTGAAATGAATAGCGACGCCATTTTAGTCGCAAAACAAGGAGTAGACGGTGTCTTTACAAGTGATCCGAAACATAACAAATCAGCGAAAATGTACAGTAAACTGAACTATAACGATATTGTTAGGCAAAACATACAAGTAATGGATCAAGCAGCTTTATTACTTGCTCGAGATTATAATTTACCGGCACACGTCTTTAACTTTGATGAGCCTGGCGTTATGAAAAGAATTTGTTTAGGTGAACATGTTGGGACGTTGATTAATGATGATGTTTCGATGCTTGTGCATGAAAAATAGTTGTTTTCATCAAAAAAGGGTGTCTTTTTTAGACACCCTTTCTTCGTTAATCATCACAAATAAAAATCAACCAATCCCGCAAATTTCTCCTTACAACGCTCCCAAAAAGATAACTTCTCAAAAAACTCTTTCGTCATTTCTTTCGAGTCATGAAAATCTTGTGTTAACGCCTCATTCACTTCTGATACGATAGATCCACCATGAATATACAAATTCATCTCATCATTTATATAAAAGCTACGTGAAGTAAAGTTTGTAGTACCGATAACAGTTAATTCATTATCAATAAGCATTAACTTTCCATGAAACATCCCTTTTTTATAACCGTATACCGTAATCCCATTATTAACAGCTTGACGGATGTARGGGTATGCAGCCTCTTTAATGAGAGGAATATCTGGTTTATATGACCATAGTATTTTTACTGTAACACCACGTTTTTGCGCTCCAATTAAAGCATTCATTAATTCTTTATTTTTCGCTATAAAATAAGGTGTTGTAATTACAATTGAATGCTTCGCTTGTTTTATTAACTCTACATATTTTTCAGCGACGTGATGCCCATTGTAACTAGCCATAGTATGTAATGTATTCCCTTTACTAGCTTTATTCGTACTCCTTTTTATATSYTCTTTCGTRTCTCGTTTCCAATCTAAWGCGAAYTGYTCTTCTAAATCTTTTGCTCCTTCTCCYYTWARCCGCACATGATAGTCACGCCAATATCCAAATCGCTTATCTTTTCCTAAGTACTCATCCCCTATATTAAAGCCACCCGTATAGCCAATTTTCCCATCAATCGTCGTAATACGACGATGATTACGATGGTGAAGTGAATAAAATCCGAATGGCAATTCAGGTTTTCTACTGTATGTAAAATGAACACCACTTTCCTGTAATTCTTTTTTCATCTTTCTTTCAAATGATAAATCATTAATTAAATCCACTGATAAATATACGTTTACTCCTTCTTTCGCCTTCTCTTTTAATATGTTTAAAAAAGTATGGCTACTTTTATCATCCGATAAAATATAAAAATAAGTGTAAATAGATCGCTTCGCTTCACTTATATCAGTAAACAACTGTTTATAAAACGACTTCCCTTCTACATATAATTGAAAGTCACTATAATGA
>NZ_JBFTMA010000208.1:0-6173 GCF_056396725.1 Bacillus sp. 05T31 | reverse complement strand
TATCTGGGCGTAAAACGATAATCCGTCCTTTTTCATCGAAAAATTTATACATCTTTTCTTCATCTATCGGCCTGTTTTGAAATGCAAAAACATCATAAAATTCAATTGTAGGTGTTCTTATTTCTTCATAACCTCTCTCTAAAAAGGTCCGTCTTAATTTTTGTTCCACTTCTTCAATTAACGTACATTCTTCGAATAA
Source organism: Bacillus sp. 05T31 (assembly GCF_056396725.1). Taxonomy (NCBI): domain Bacteria; kingdom Bacillati; phylum Bacillota; class Bacilli; order Caryophanales; family Bacillaceae; genus Bacillus; species Bacillus sp. 05T31. The sequence continues at coordinate 5,974 of NZ_JBFTMA010000208.1, read as the reverse complement.
GTAATCTCTCGTTCCATTCGGATTTGCCCGTTTCCACTTTGTCATCTSATTTCACACACCTTTCCCTCTTTAATTTATGCCCATTCSATCCACCCAAACCGAAAATAAAAAGAGCCTTGTAGACAAAATACCTACAAGGCTCTTTAGTAGAGTGTAGGTACAACGGGAATAACCCTTGTGCCTACACGTTTTCACGTTAGGTTCAAGGGTTTCATGTATGATGATGTAGTTTTGTAAGCATTTTAATAGATTGCACGATATTCATAATACTTACTCCCTTTCTCCTCTGATTTTTTACATAGTATATAACAGTTAATTCTGAATGTAAATACATTTYTAATATTCTGCTTTTAGTTAATGTGAAGCTACTTTTCTTTCATACTCTYCAATTTCTYGTTCRTATTGCATYGTAATGCTGATTTCATCTAGACCATTTAATAATTTTTCTTTCCACATTTTCTCGATTGTAAAATGAAACCTGTGCGTATTCGTAATAATTACTTCATTCTCTAAATCAACTTCCATTTGATCTCTCGCATTCGTTTTGGCAAGTTGTTCACGCATCTCTTTATCCATTACAATCGGTAACATACCATTCTTCATACAATTCATATAAAAAATATCTGCAAATCCTCCGGCGATAATAACGCGGAAACCATAATCCGCAAGCGCCCATGGAGCATGTTCTCTTGAAGAACCACATCCAAAATTATCACCTGTAATTAATATACTTGCTCCTTTTCGTTCTTGTGCATTAAGGGAGAAATTAGGATTTTCATGGCGCTCATTATCGTAACGCCACTCATCAAATAAATATTTTCCAAATCCCGTCCTTTCAATTCTCTTCAAATATTGCTTCGGAATAATTTGATCTGTATCAATGTTATCATTCATAAGTACTGCGGCAGTACCTTTATGAATATGAAATGGTTCCATCGTAACTCTCCTTTCTAATATCAACAAAATGACCATATAACGCAGCTGCTGCAGCCATAGCTGGACTTACTAAATGTGTTCGTGCTCCTTTCCCTTGCCTTCCTTCAAAATTACGATTTGAAGTAGAAGCACAATGTTCTCCTTCAGGTACTTGATCTGGATTCATCCCAAGACACATTGAACATCCAGGCTCTCTCCATTCAAATCCCGCTTCTTCAAATATGCGATGTAAGCCTTTTTGCATCGCCCGCTCTCTCACACTTTTTGATCCTGGTACAACGAGTGCTCGCACACCTTCTTTTACCTTTTTCCCTTTTACAACAGATGCAGCAATTTCTAAGTCAGATAAACGTGAATTTGTACAAGAACCAATGAAGACATGCTTAACAGGAATTTCAAACGTACTTTGCCCAGGGCTCAATCCCATATATGAAAATGCTCTTTCATCATTTTCGTTATGCTTCTCTGGTAATTTTTCATCAATAGGAACACCCATACTAGGATTTGTTCCCCAAGTGACATACGGTGCTAAATCCGTAACATCTACCGAAATATGTAAATCATAAATTGCATCTGAATCTGTATAAAGCTCCGACCATTTTCCCGTAAACGTTTCATAGTCTTTCGGTGCATATTCACGCCCTTTTACATAAGAAAATGTTTTCTCATCTGGTGCAATGATGCCAGCTTTCGCTCCCCCTTCAATTGCCATATTGCAAAGTGTCATTCTCTCTTCCATACCCATATCACGAATCGTCTCTCCGTAGAATTCCATTACATGACCCGTTCCAACCGCTACACCGTACTTTGAGAGAAGATGCAAAATAATATCCTTTGCATAAACGCCTTTCGGTAACTTTCCTTTTAATTCAATCCCCATCGCTTTCGGTTTTCGTTGCCACAACGTTTGAGTTGCTAATACATGTTCTACTTCACTCGTACCAATACCAAACGCTAAAGCACCGAAAGCACCGTGGGTTGCTGTATGGCTATCACCGCATACAATCGTTTTCCCCGGTTGTGTGAGCCCAAGTTCTGGTCCTATAACGTGAACGATTCCTTGCTCTTCATCACCAATATCGGCTAATCGCACCTTAAATTGTTTACAATTGTCACGAAGTGTATCCAATTGCTGCTTCGCAATGCGATCGGTAATATTCCAAACRTCTTTCGTTGGAATATTATGATCCATCGTTGCAAACGTTAATTCCGGTCTCCGAACAGTTCGATTTGCAAGCCGCAAGCCTTCAAAGGCTTGCGGTGACGTTACTTCATGAACGAGATGAAGATCGATATATAATAAATCCAATCCATTTTCATTCGTTACAACTACATGTCTTTCCCAAAGCTTATCTAGTAACCTTTTCCCCATTATCTTCCTCTCCCTACTAGTGCTTGCTCTTCCATTTCTTGAATAACTGCCCTCGTAAATGAAGTTGTCGTCTCATCCCCCCCAATATCAGCTGTACATTTCCCAGATTGAAGAACTGCAGAAATTGCCTCTTCAATCGCATACCCTTCTCTCGTTAATCCAAATGATTGCCCAAGCATCATCGCTACTGAACGCATCATCGCAATTGGATTCGCTTTATTTTTACCTGCAATATCTGGCGCTGATCCGTGAATAGGCTCATATAAAGACGGCCCGTTTTCCGCATGGCTCGCTGATGGAAGCATTCCTAATGACCCTGCTAATACAGAAGCCTCGTCGCTCAAAATATCACCAAATAAATTTTCTGTTACGATAACGTCAAATCTCCTTGGGTTTCGAATTAACTCCATAGCAGCTGCATCTACTAAAATGTGCTCTAATTCAACATTAGGATAACGAAGAGCTACTTCTTCCGTAACAGCTCTCCACAATTTACTAGATTCTAAAACATTCGCTTTATCAATAGAGGTTACTTTTTTCTCTCTCTTACTCGCTAATTGAAAAGCATACGACACGATACGTTCAATTTCATGACGATGGTACGTAAGTGTATCAGTTGCCGATTCTTCCGTTCTTTCTTTCGGATAAGAGAAATAAATACCGCCTGTTAGTTCACGAACGACAACGAAGTCAATTTCATCTGCGTTTTTTAATGGCGATAAATGTGCAGTTGCGCTTTCTACTGTTACAGGACGAACGTTCGCAAATACACCAAGTCCTTTTCTTAAAGCTAATAATCCTTTCTCTGGCCTTTCTTTCGCATCATCCCACCGCGGTCCACCAACCGCTCCAAGTAAAACCGCATCACTCGCTAAACAAGCGGCAAGTGTTCGCTGTGGTAATGGTTGCCCATTTAAATCGATAGCCGCTCCGCCAAAGTACTCATCTTGTAAATGAAAGTGATGTCCATATAGCCTCTCTACCATATGCAATACTTCCTTCGCGCTTTCCATAATTTCCGGACCAACACCATCACCCGCTAAACAAACGATACGTTTTTCCAATTAAAACACTCCTTTTTATCTGAATTTTCAGAAATAYMCTTTGATAAGTAAGGGACGATCCCCTCACTTATCAAACAGTTACTTCACAAGAGTAATAAAAGATTTTAATTTTCCGGCCGCATGAACATACGCTCTCGCCGATGCTTCTAATACGTCTTGCGCAACACCAAAACCTGATACTTGATGAGTTCCTTCTTTTAATTCAACATGAACATGTGCAAGTGCATCTTGACCTTGCGTTATAGATTGTATGCGATAATCCGCTAAGTCACATTCTAATCCTAAAATTCTTTGAATTGCATTATAGATCGCTTCAATACTTCCAGAACCAGTTGCTGCATCTTCGTACATATTTCCTTCCTCATCTTTTAGTACAACCGTTGCACACTGTGTACTATTTGATACGAAATGTACTTGCAATTGAGTAATGCTATATTGCTGGGCCGCAAATGCTGCTTCACCAAGCATAAGCGCACGTAAATCTTCTTCTGTAATTTCTTTTTTACGGTCAGCCAAGTTTTTAAATGCTTCAAACACCACATCTCGTTCTTCTTTTGTAAACTCATAACCAAGTTCTTTCATTTTTTCAGTAAACGCATGGCGCCCGGAATGCTTTCCTAATACAAATAGATTTTGTGACTCTCCAATCAGTGATGGTTCAATAATTTCATACGTCGTTACTTCTTTTAATACACCGTCTTGATGAATACCTGATTCGTGAGCAAAAGCATTTGCTCCAACAATCGCCTTATTTTTCGGTACAACCATACCCGTTAACCGACTTACTAACGTACTCGTCGCTTTAATTTCTTTTAATGTCATAGAGGATTCTGCTTCATAGAAATCTTTTCTAATATGGAGAGCAACCGCGACTTCTTCTAGCGCCGCATTCCCCGCTCTTTCTCCAATTCCATTAATCGTTCCTTCTACTTGTAACGCTCCGCCTTCAACCGCAGCTAACGAATTCGCTACTGCCATCCCAAGATCATCGTGACAATGACAAGAGAAAATTGCTTTTTCATACGACGGAACGGATTCTTGTAAGTATTTAAAAAGAGAATAATATTCTTCTGGATTCGTATATCCAACTGTATCAGGAATATTGATTACATTCGCTCCTGCGCGAATCGCGACTTCTACTGCTTCAGCTAAAAATGCTCTCGATGTTCTTGTTGCATCTTCTGCTGAAAATTGAACTGTTGGAAATAGTGATTTCCCGAGCGTAACCGAGCGATGTATGCTATCTAATACATCTTCTTTTGACATACAAAGCTTATATTTCATATGAATGTCACTCGTAGCTAAAAATACGTGTAAACGAGGAGAGACAGCGCCTTTCACAGCTTCATAGGCTCTTCGAATATCACTTTCTTTCGCTCTAGCTAAACTCATAACCGTAGCATTTTGAATGGTATTTGCGATACGTTTTACCGATTGAAAATCACCTTCAGAAGCTGCTGCGAATCCAGCTTCCATTACATTAATACCAAGTCTCTCTAGTTGCCTCGCAATCTGTAATTTCTCTTGTTCATTTAAATTAACTCCTGGTGATTGTTCGCCATCACGTAGCGTCGTATCCATGAACAAAATTTGCTTCATATTATTTGACCCCTGCCTTTACTCTGGGCTGTACGAAAGGCATCATTTCACGTAATTTACGTCCAACTACTTCAATTTCGTGTTCATTCTCTTTCTCATTTGTCGCATGGAAATTTGGTTTTCCTGCTTTATGCTCTGCAATCCAGCCTCTTGCAAATGTACCATCTTGAATTTCTGCTAGTACTGCACCCATCGCTTTCTTCGTATCTTCAGTAACAACGCGTGGCCCTGATACGAAGTCCCCCCACTGCGCTGTATCTGAAACTGAATATCTCATATTTTCAAGTCCACCTTCATACATAAGGTCAACAATTAGTTTCAGTTCATGTAAACATTCAAAATATGCAAGTTCAGGTTGATAACCAGCTTCAACTAACGTTTCAAACCCAGCTTTTACTAGTGCAGTCACTCCGCCGCAAAGTACAGCTTGCTCTCCAAATAAATCTGTTTCTGTTTCTTCTTTAAACGTTGTTTCTAATACACCTGCTCTCGTCGCCCCAATTCCATCTGCATATGAAAGTGCCTTTTCAGTCGCAACTCCTGTTGCATCTTGATATACTGCAAATAATGCAGGAACAGCTCCCCCTTCCGCAAACGTACGACGTACTAGATGTCCTGGACCTTTCGGTGCTACTAGAAATACATCTACATTAGCTGGCGGTTTTACTTGATCAAAGTGAACATTAAATCCATGCGCGAAAACGAGAGAATTGCCGCCTTGTAAGTTTGGTGCAATTTCAGCTTCATATACTTCCGGCTGTAATTCATCAGGTAGTAGAATCATTACTACATCTGCTTTTTCTGCTGCTTCCGCTACTGTATATACAGAAAAACCGTCTTCTTTCGCCTTATCCCATGACTTCCCTTTCCTCAGTCCTACTACCACATCAAATCCGTTATCACGTAAGTTTTGCGCATGCGCATGGCCTTGCGATCCATATCCGATGATTGCTACTTTCTTTTCCTTTAATACATTTACCGTTACGTCTTTTTCATAATAAAC